>CALLXO010000038.1 GCA_937875645.1 uncultured Clostridia bacterium | reverse complement strand
GATATACCTTGAGGAATATTGGTAGTGGGCACCACAAAAATTTGCTTATTTGTAATAAGCGCACGAGACTGCTCCGCCGCTAAAATAATGTTTTTGTTGTTTGGCAATACTATGACGTTTTCGGCATTAATTTTTGCTATTGCCTGTGCAATATCTTCCGCTGACGGATTCATTGTTTGTCCGCCTTCAACTATACGGTCAACGCCTAAATCCTTAAATATGACGCTAAAACCCTCGCCGGAGCAAATGGACAATAAGCCGATATTTTTACGTTCTGCCTCGTATTTAGCTTTTAAAATGCGATTTTGCTCCAACATATTTTCAATCTTGATATGCTCCAACTCGCCCAATTTTAAAGCAGCTGACAAAGCCAAACCGGGATTGTTAGTGTGAACGTGTACTTTTACTAAACTCAAATCCCCAATAACAAGAGTGCTGTCGCCTATGGAATTTAATCTTTCACGAAGCTTGTCAATGTCTGCTTCGGTAGTCTTTTTGAAAATATTGATAATAAAAAACTCGGTGCAATAACCATATTCGATATCGTCAAGGGCATCGTAGTCTATTGCTATATCATCGACAATTTTGTCGCCAATGCCGGAAATTTTTGGCATACTTGCCGGCTGAATAATATTTTCGTCCGCGCCTTCGACTTCTTCCCCTAAATAGCCTTTCAAAAAGCCTTTAAAGATAATGACAAGTCCGTATCCACCGCTGTCCACTACCCCTGCCTTTTTTAATACGTCAAGCATTTCGGGAGTTTGAGCCAAAATCTCCTCCCCTTTTTCGATAAGCTCCTGCAAAAAGTCGGTATATGTCAAATTGATTTTTTTAGAAATTTCCAACGCGTGCTCGGTAATAACTCTAATAACAGTTAATATCGTACCCTCTTTGGGTTTTGCAACAGCGTTATAAGCAAGCTCCACACCATTTTTAAGTGCACGAGAAAAAAGCTTTATATCAACTTCCTCATTGCTGTCAATTACATTTGCAAAACCCTTTAGTATCTGCGAAAGTATAACGCCCGAGTTGCCCCTTGCTCCTCTAAGCGCACCTTTTGCTAAGCTTGTTGTAAACGCTTCCATACTTGTGGAAGGATTGGCAGAAATCTCCTTTAATGCTGACGCTAAGGTCAACGACATATTTGTACCTGTATCTCCATCGGGGACGGGGAACACGTTTAGGGAGTTGATCGTTTCCTTATTTACTTCCAGCATTTTACAGCCAGAATTAAACATCTTTTTTAATACTAAAGTAGAAATAACT
>CALLXO010000037.1 GCA_937875645.1 uncultured Clostridia bacterium | reverse complement strand
TTTTAAGTAACAGCATTGATATTGACAAGATTTATTACGAACAATGTTTAGTAACGCCGCAAAAAACTCTTAAACCAAAAAAAGTAAATAAACTGCTGATGTTGCTACTCAATATATTTTACGGTTTGCCCAAAGCAAAAAAAATGTTTAGGTTGCGTACTAAAAAAAACGCAATAAAAAAACTTAAACCGCCTTTTTTGGTTATAGGAAATCATAATTCGCCTGCTGATTTTAGGATAATATCCCCTGCTTTGTTTCCTAAGTCAAGCTATTATATAGTTGCTCATAATCAGTTGATTGGGCACCCAAAACTTATGCAAAGTATAGGGTTGTTACCCAAAAGACAATTTGATTATAGTTTGGGAGTGATAAAAGATTCTAAACGCATTTTTAAAAAAAAGGGTATATTAACTCTGCTTCCCGAGGGCAAGATAAGCAGTGACGGAAAGGCAGGCATTATACGTCCTTCTCTTGCTAAATACATCAAGTTTTGCTCTGTTCCTGTAGTTTTTATGCATAGCTATGGCACATATACGGTGCGTCCAAAATGGACAAATGCAATACGCAAGGCGGAGGTAAAGGTAGAGTTTATACTGCTTTTGAGTAAAGATGAAGTAAGGGAAAAATCCGTAGAACAAATTTATCATACTGTCAAACAAGCATTTGACGAAGTAGACGATTTAGCATATCAAAAAGACAATAATATACTGATTAATGACGAAAATCGTGCTGAAGGGTTGCATAATATTCTTTACGCATGTCCCAAATGCGGCATACAGTTTAAGACGGAAAGCGAAAAAGCAACGCTAACTTGTATCGCTTGTCAAAAAAAGTGGCTTTTGTCTCCTTTAAACGAGTTGAAAGGCGAAGAGGACGTCACCGAGTTTGATAAAATTACCGACTGGTACAATTGGCAACGGGAAATTGTTAAAAAAGAGATTGACCAAAAAAAGTATGCCTTTTTTTCTCGCTGTATTCTGATGTATTTAGCCGACTATAAAGGCTGGCGGCATTTAGGCGGGGGAAGCATCTTGCAAAGTTCTAAAGGCTTTAATTTTGTAGGGGATGACGGCAGAAAAATAGAGTTTGATACTTCGTCCCTTTACACCTTGCCTTATGACTTTGAATACGGATTTTATCTTAATGACGCTCGCTTTACTTACCGTGTCATCTTGCCTAAACCGCAAGCTGCTACTAAAGTAAATTTTGCTGTGGAATATTTTTATGAAATAAACCACGATTAAGTTTAATATAAGTTAGTAAAGTCACTCTAAGAAAGCATTACCTCAAAAAAACATTAAGAGGTAAAGCTATAAGAGTGACTTTTTGTTATTTCAAATAGGAAATATTAGTTTGTCAACAAAAATTTGATGCTTTTTTTATTTTTCCTAAAAAATTATGTGTTTATATGCGGCTTATAAAAAAACAATTAGACAATAATTAAAATTAATAAGGAAATATATGTCAAAACTAACTGAATATAACAAAAAACGAAATTTTGATAAAACGCTTGAGCCGACTGATGAAAATAAGGTAGCGGAGGGCGCAAAAAAACGAGGTAAGTTGCTGTATGTCCTTCAGCACCATATCGCCCGCCGTGACCATTTTGATTTGCGGTTAGAATG
>CALLXO010000036.1 GCA_937875645.1 uncultured Clostridia bacterium | reverse complement strand
GTAAATAACTTGTTTGTTTTAAAATCCACCTTAGCAACGCCAATTTCTATTTTAGCAACTGATAAATTCGAAAAAAACGCTATTTCTCCATATAGTACGGAAACATCTATGTTTTGTGATAAATAATTACGATCTGATCCTGATTTGTTTTTAGTATAAACTAATCCACCACCATATTTTTCGCTACCCATTGCAAAGCAATCGCCAAACAGTGCGCCTAGCATGAAACCCAAAGTAAACCATATCAATAAAATGGAGACAGCAATAGTTCCTTCTTTATCAACATACATAACAGGGTTATTTTTGCAGTATGTATAGAGATTAAGTTCGCCTGATTTTGCATGTTTTGATATTTGGCTATAATTATCTGTACTAATAAATCTACGGACTGCCGGGTCATAGTAGCGAGTCTGCAAATAGCAAAAGCCTGTTTCGTTGTCAGTGTAATATCCACGATAACGGAAGGGGTTTATTGTCGCCATATTGCTGACGTTAGTGAGTATTGTACAATTGCCCCAAGCGTCGTATTCGTACTCTGCAACCAATGTATGACTTGCGTTTTTAATCTTTAAGATATTGCCAAATTCATCTTTAATAAAGTAATAATAGCTGCCTAAATACTGCATTCCCGATACGCCGCTTGCATCGTAATAGTATTTAAGCATCGTGCCTTCGCGTTCTTCCGCTATTATCCTTGCCCCGTCGAGGTAGTACAAGGTTATGCCGAGCAATGTGCCGCCGCTACTTTTACGCTCCTTTTTATATCTTATTCCGTTTTCGTCGTAAGAGTACTCATATGTATCGGCACCGGTTTTAGAAACACTTTTTAGCCTTGTGCCCTGCATCCATGCCAACGTAGAACCGCCGTAACTTAAATGATTGCCGTAAGTGTCGGTAGTAAATGTTTTTGTTGTGGTTGTTCCGTTTACTATCCTATCTATTCGTATAAGTTTGTCTAAACTATATACATAGTTTTCCGTCGCCAAGACTGTACCGGATAAGTTTTTCTCTACCGCACTTAATATATTGTTGTTAGCATCATAAGTATAGGTATATTGCTTTGACAAGCGGGTATTACGCTCTGTATATATACGTCCTGCACTGTCGTATGTAAAGGTCAAATAAGAAGCGTTGTTTGATGTGATTGATGTAATATTATCTGTATTGTCATATCCAAATACATATTCCGAAAGGTTGTAACTGCTCAAATCAATTACTCTACTCGGCATTCTGGTATATCGTGTATATCCGCCTTTAGATACGGTACGATATGTATAACCTTTATTACTGTATGTAGCATTGCTTAATGATTTGCTCATACTGCTCACCATATCGCTACTATAAATATAGGCCGTTTTAAAAACTCCGTTAGTTTCGTTTTCTAACAATCCCTTAATATAAGAATAATACACGATGTTTGCAGAATGTGCAATACTATTTATGTTGTAATTTGTAGAAGTATAAAAACCTTGCGTATCGTAATTTACTTGTTTTGTATAAGTGTAACCTCCACCCGACGTAGTTGTCGTGTATTGAGTCTTGTTATTGTTGTGAGAAAATGCTTTAGAAACATTATCAAAGCTCACACCGCTTAGCTCTCCATAGGTGTTGTAGGTATAATTGTACTCCTTTTCTGAAGTAGAAGAACTATGCGTGCCGTTGCCATAATACTTTTTGGTTTGGAAATTGTCATTGTCATAATCGTTTCGCTTGGTTTTGCTATTAGCATAGTCCACATAACTTGCAGATGGATTGTCAATAAATGAAGGTGTTGAAACTACTTGCGTATTGCCGTTTTTTATACCTATTATTTCATTATATGTATTCATTACATACGAATAAGTTAAGTCGGCAAATTTAAAACCACTTACTTTATTTCCTGCCCTCAAATAGCTAGTTTCTCCTTTTGCATCGGTGATGGAATTCAACTCTGCCATATTATCGTAATCATAGGTTGTTGTCAATGTATTGTTGTATTTTTTCTGCGTTAACAAACAATCTCCTAGATCTCCTTTGCGGGTGTAGGTATAATCGTATTGATTGCCTGCGGCATCAATGTGCTGTTTTATATTTCCTAATGTATCATAGGTAAAATTATCATAATAAGTAATTCCACCGATAGATTTTGTAACCTTAGTAACTAACCCTCTTGCTGTATTGCCTAAAGCTGTGTCATCATATTGATAGGTATAATCTACAGTCTGTGTTTCCCCAACTCCGTCGACAGTCGTCACTGTTTGAACGGTACTCATTAGATATTTTTTATCTGTTCTATAAGCATATGTAGTAGATTTAATTTCATTGTTGATACTTACAGTATCACTTGAAACAATTCCATTTATCGTAACTGTTGTATTTTCTGGAGTTTCAACTGTCCTTATTATCGTGCCTTTTGGATATATAGGGGTTGCTTCTTTATAGATAATGGTTTCTGTTTTTGATTGCAACTCTCCTACTGCAGTATAAGAAACATGACAAGGAAATCTTTGATCGTCAAAATGTCTTACAATTCCGGCACCTTGCGCATCGTTCAATGGTAACAGAATATATGTAGGATAATTCATGCTGACGAATGTTAGAGGTGAACTTACAGAATTCCCGGCATTATTTCCATAATACAAATAAACGTAATCATTTACAGAGCTACTACTCACTTTACCGATATAAACAGGCTTCTTGTATTTAGACAACACCTCATTGCTTAATGTGTCATACATACTGTATTGCAATGAACCAGATAAATGAGTATTAGAACAATCATAAACGGCACTGATGGACGTAATCACCGTTTTATCACTCATATCATCTGTCATTGTATAAAATATATTTATTGGTAGCATTTTATCTGTTTGTGAGATTTGCTCATTTGCAACACTAATTATTCTTTCACTGTCATAACTGTATATTATATTCCCCGTAATTTCCGCACTAGCAGGATCATATGTATTCACTTGAGTATTAAATAAATGTGAAGTCAGTAAGTAGTTTTGCGTATATGAGTTTATTCTATAACCAGCATAACTTGTGCCCTTGCTCTTGGTTACTCCGTAAACGTCAGTTACTTTGTTCTGACTATTAAATACAATTCTATGTCCAGAACCGTATCGATTGTACATAATGCTTAGAGGTGACGTCGATGACGCATAATACAAATCTACAACATCATTGCCATAATAATCCTTGACATTGATTAATTGATCATTGGAATAGCTATGATTTGTTCTATTGTAATAGTTGCTTGATGTCACTCCAAGATCCATGCCTCTGAGATTTTGCAGTTTATTATTTGAATAAACAAATTCTACTTTTTGATACGCCGAATAGACGCCGCTAGTGTTTTTATAAATGTAGTTTTCTATATAACTTATTTTATTTTCTTTTTCGTATCGTATATATGTATATTGACCATCGTAATTAAATATTTGATCCAATCTACCGCTTGAATCAAAATGCATTATTTTGCCGGTATTATCAGATATTTCCTTTGTTGCAGCATTGTAGCTATAACCCAAGTCACTATTTCTGAAGATTCCACTACTGTCTTGAACAAACATATGAATTCTACCCGTAGCATCTATGTATTCATATCCGATAACACTTCCAAATTCAAATTTTTGCATATATTGTTCTATATTTAATTTGATATCCTTTCCGTAATAACTTTTATATGTTGAATTATATCCGGCAAGCAAAGTAGAAAACCCCAAATTGTAATACGCAGTTATAGACAAAGGCATTATTGGTGCTTGTAATGTCAACAGCGGAATAGATACTGTGTATTTGCAACTCATCGGTTTAATATAAAGCGTATAATCCCCGTTATCGTAATCCATAGGATAGTATGTTTTGTCTAACCCTGTTTCTTTTTCAAAATAAAATTCTCTAACTTTTATATTAGAAAAATGCGTTCTCAATAACTTTATGTCGGTTTCATTGTTATATCTGAAACACACAGCCGTTGCCAATCCAGAAAATGGAATACTACCATTTAGTGCAGTTGATGTACTTATGGCACCATAGCAAGCTGCTGAAGAAATCAAATCATTTGTTTTTTGCCAAGTTACTGAACTAGTTAAACTAGTATCACTATAGAAATTAGCGTGAAAAGCCTCATCATGTCCCTGTGTTTCAATATATTGAAAATCTAAGCTACAAATCTGTGATGAGTAATTTGATGAATTGTATTTAATACCAATCGGCTTGTTGAAGCACCAAACCAATTGTGCCAAATGTCCCAATCAGCAATTGCAGTACTAGTTGCGTTATTTTTGTCAATTCTGGTAATTCGAAAATTAGTGCTAGAATAATTTACAATCACCGTCGGGTCAATGACCACAGGAAATGTGCGCTCCTGATGATTTATCCAGTCTTTGTCTGCTATAACGCTCAGTAAGTATACGTTTGTTTCAATTAGGCACAAGCTATACCTTACATCTAAACTCATTGTTCCTGCGCTATCGTACATAATTGGTGCAGGAAGTGAATATATAATTTTTCCGTCGTCATTTGTTGCGTTTATCTTGCCATCTTCGCATATGGTTAAGCTCAAGCCTTGTGTCTTTAATACATAGCCAATTTCATAATTGTCCTTTTTGCTGTTCAGTACAATATTTTCTTTTACACCGCTTGGCTCTAAAACATACTCCAAATCTATCTCATTGGCAACGGAATAATATTTAACTTTACTCTCAAGGTTTTCATTGTCTATGATCTTAGTTAGTTTTTTGTTATTATAAACATTTTCCTGCTTCTCTCTATAGAGATATTTTTCATCAATCGACGCTTTAACAATCCTTTGCTCTATGCCTCGCTCGTTACCAAGGGCAAATAGTGTTTTTTGACTATTGCCTGCAAGATTGTTTAAATACATTTCTAAACTATAACCTGTCTTATGTACAGATAATATTGGTTTGTCTACCGTTAGTATTTCTGCAAATTCCACACTAAAGCTATTGCCGGCATTTTTAAATTTTAACTATCACTCGTTTCCTTAACCAATGAATTATCAATATCTTTGAATTGACCGGTCTCGTCTTTGTAATGTATAGGTGCGGCATAAGTTTCCGCTATAAACGTACCATCGGACATAAGAAAATGCTTTTCAAATTCAGTACGTTTATTTTCTACTTCGCACTCAATATACTTTAAGTTGCTACCGCTTTCTTCAACAGCCTTATCATTTGTTTGAGTTGCTGTTATTTTATTTTGGTTTATTATGTTTTTGTCCATTGTTAAATTCTCCTTAATATTTTCTTGTGTTGCTTTATTTTGCATAACCGTTTAGGTCAGCTGATAACCTCGAGCCCTGCTTAGATATAATTACCTTTGGAGGTATTTCTGTTTCTATTGATGTATTTTGGATTTGTAAAACCTGTTTAGAGCTTGATTTTTTGTCGCTATTTACTTTGTTTGTAAGTTTGATAATTTCTTCTATTGCTTCACCTGTTTTGACGGAATCAAATTTTATTCCACTATCTATTGCAAATTGATTTGCCTTGGTCATTACATATGCCTTCTTTTCCTCTCCTGAATAAGAAAAAAAATTTTCCGCTTCTTCAATGTAGGACAAAATTGCATTCGCTATCGTAAGCATATTTTCTGCTGCCTTTTTAGCCTTTACATTTTTTATGAGTTTGGACAAAAATGTTACTGTAGTAATAAACAAGCCTAACGCCGCACCCGCTAAAGATAGTATTATCTCTAATTTTTCCATAATGTATCTCCTATGTTTTTATTGATACGCCTATAAAGGCTTTCCGCTAACGGTTAAATTTCCCCATTCTGACCAGTTTGCGGATAATGCTGGATCTCCCTCGCAATAACGCACCCAAACATTATTTGAGCTGCGCTGGTATAAAGTTTGGTGCACCCCTACAATTTTATTATTCTCATAAAAGGCTCGTACCTCTAACTGTATATAACCAAATGGTGAACCCGTCCATAATCCAAATGGAAAATTAGTCGGATTTCCTTTTATCTCTTGCAATATATAGATACCAGGTGCATTATACTCATTCAAATCCGGCGATTCTTCTAAACAATTTTTTCTCAATATAGTTTCCGAATCACAAGGTATTGAATTTTCTTCAGTGTCAATCATACGTTTATCATCATTTATAATATCTTTTAATTTGCATACTCGACATTTCTTGTATCGCTGTTTAAAATTCTTTCTTGTAGTTTATTTCCATCAGAAAACTTTTGCTCTGCGAACATAGCATCTACGTCAATTTTGTTTCCATCGCTCACAGCAATAATCATCTCATAATTTTCGATGCACCAATTGAGCTAATCTTTGATGGCAACAACAAACTATGCTATATCATAATTGGAAAACTGCC
>CALLXO010000035.1 GCA_937875645.1 uncultured Clostridia bacterium | reverse complement strand
AAAAAGAATTTGCAATACCGTTTTTATGAAGTCGCTTTAAACGAAAAGTACGAAAATAGCTGTAAAATTACCTTTTATCATGCCGACGGCACAAAAAGTATAATTGTGGGTAGCAGTATTGGCGGAGGACGTATAATCGTAAGCAAAATCAACGGTATGCCTACCGAACTCAGCGCAGAAAGACCTACTATTATTATTAACCAGTTGGACAAAAAGGGAGTTATAAGCAGTATTACGCAACTGCTCACTTGGCAAGGCATTAATATTGCAGTTATGCGTCTTTCCCGAGAGGGGAGGGGGCAAAAGGCTACTACTATTATCGAAACAGATGATTTAGTGCCCACGCATTTGAAAGATTTACTTATTCAGCTAGATGGGGTTAAAGATGCTTTGGTGCTAAACTTTAACAATTCGATAGATACTTTAAGCAGAGATACATACGGATTGGACGAAGAAATACTTATTGGCACATCTGACTCTGATGAGGAAGAAGGGGTAATGGAGGCAAGTAGCGATGTATAAAAACGTTCAAAGTTTGCTTGATATAACTAAACAACTAAACGTATCTTTACACGAAGTCATTCTGAAAAACGAAATGATATACAACAATTTTACAGAGGAAGAGGTTTATACACGTTTAGAAAAGCACTATGAGACAATGGTAGCCTCTGCAACACGGGCAGTGATGCAGCCGCTGGAAATGACAGGTAATTTTATTAAAGGTTTTAGCTACAAGCAGGGCAAATATACAAGCGGCAACACGTTGTGCGGCGAATACTTAAATAATATTATGACAATGGCTTTTTCTTGCAGTGAAGTAAATGCAAGTATGGGCAGGATATGCGCAGCACCTACTGCAGGTAGCTGCGGGATTCTTCCTGCTGTGTTAATAGAAACGGCACGAAAATTTGATTTGCCTACAAAGGATATATTAAATGCGTTATTGGTGGCAAGCGGTTTTGGCGCTATCTTTATGGCAAACGCAACAGTAAGCGGTGCCGAAGGGGGTTGCCAAGCGGAGTGCGG
>CALLXO010000034.1 GCA_937875645.1 uncultured Clostridia bacterium | reverse complement strand
TAGTTGCACGTTGGACTCAATGTCTGCGCACTGGAACACTCGCTCTTTTTTTAGCATAGTCAGCGATGTGTTTCTCACGACGGTGCATAGCCAAGCATAGCCGTTTGTCCCTGCTTTAAAAGTGCCTGCTTTTTCAACAATGCGTATAAGCGCCGACTGAAGAGCATCTTCTGCCGCTTCTTTTTGCCGTAAAACGCCGAGTGCCACCGAAAAAAGTCTCGACCCAAAATTTTGGTACAGCAAATCAAGAGCGGACTCCTCACCCTTTGCCAAACGCACAATAAGAATTCCGCATTCTTCACGCTCCCACTCGTTTATGACCGAAAGTATTAAGAACATACCGAAATTATATATTAATGCCCCTCCGTTGTCAATACTCGTTCTATTAATATAACTTAATTTAACCCGCTTTTGTCCGAAAATATTATCCCTCTCGCAAAAGAATTACTAATCAAATTTGTAGATACATATTTGATATCAATAGTTAATAATTTAAAATCTAAAAATAAAAACCCCATTAGGGGTAAGTTTGAAGTAAAATTAGAGCTTTTGGATAAGTATAAGTTAATTTAACGCTGCTAATATGCATAGTGGGGTTTTGCCTATAAGCTAAATTTGCTTCTTGTCTTTATTTGTGATGATAAGAAATAATTATAATTAGGAGGGTGGATTAAGCTGGCAAGGATGCGGCGGAGAGGGCTGTGGTGGAGGCTTGGGACATGGTTTTGGAGTACATCTTGACAAACTGATACTTTGCTTTTGATCATTGCAGGACAGCGATATCTCTGTATTAGAGCAACGCATTTTACAATCAAAATAGTTTGGCAAGGTGGGACAAAGAGGTTTAGGTTTTGTATGACAGGAAGGAACATTACTATCCTTTAGTAAGGTATCTAAATATTCTCTTTGATTTCTAAACTGTCTTAATGTCATAATTTCTCCGTCTTTTCTTAGTTATATATTGCACTACAATATATGTAAATTTCGAAAAAATTGATAAAATACTATAAATCGGCGTTAAACTGTTGCTATTTCCTCGCTTGTTAGTGTATAATGAACGAAAATTACGGAGGTTAAATATGGTTTTTGAAAAAGTTAAATCATTGTTGGCAGAGCAATTAAATATCGAGCCGGAAAAAATTACTATGGAATCAAACATAATTAATGATTTGGGCGCTGACTCTCTTGACGTTGTAGAGATGCTTATGACTCTGGAAGAGGAATATGAGATTACTGTTCCTGATGAAGTAGCTACCGAATTAAAAACTGTCGGCGCAATTGTTGAATACGTAGAAGCCAACAAAAAATAAACTGAATAAATCAAGCCGTGCGGAGTCTTCGTTACGGCTTTTGTTTTTATAATGGATAATTTACAAGAAAAAATTTACCAGTTGTTAGTTTCCGCAATCGACAAAAATTACAAATGCTTTACCACTAAAATCACCAATTCTCCTACTCCTTTGTTGGGGGTAAAAGTTCCGTTTTTAAAAAAAATTGCGCAACAGGTGCTAAAAACTGAGAGCATAGACAGTATTATGAAGATGGAAAGCGGCGTGTATATCGAATATGAGTTTATAAAAGGGTTTTGCATTGCTAAAGCTACAATAGAAACGGATAAAAAATTTAGCTATTTAGAAGAATTTTCTAAAACTATAGATAATTGGGCAGTATGTGACTCTGTTGCTTCCGCTTTAAAAGTTAAAAAAAGTGACAGAGAGTTGCTATGGACATTTATTGAAAGATTAATTAAGTCGCATTATCCTTTTAGTGTGCGTTTAGGTATTGTATTGTTGCTGCAAAACTTTGCTGACAATGATAATTTTATAAGAGTAATAGGTCAACTGAAAAATATTAATTGCGAAAAGCATTATTATATAGACATGGCGGTGGCATGGCTTGTCAGCGTACTACTAATATTTTGTTACGAGCAAACGGTAGCTTTTTTATCTGTCGAAACTTGCTTTCTGGATAAGTTTACTCGAAACAAAGCATTAAGCAAGGCAATAGAGTCGTACAGAATTGATGCACAAAAGAAAATATACTTAAAAAAACTAAAAATATAAAAGCTATTTTCCTCTTCGTCAGGTAAAAAACAAGATATATTGCATAAACTAATTTTAAACAGAGGAGTTTATGCGGGAATTGCTTATTGACGTCGACCAACCTGACGAATACATGTTAAACTATATTCATGATAAAGTCGCCGCACCTGTCAAGGCAACGGGAGGGGTTTTGGCTCTTTCCAAAAAAGGAGGCAGGGCAAAATTAGGTATAGCGGTAAAAGACGAGTGCTTTAATCAAATAAACAAAGCGGTCAAGGGTGTAACCGCCGAAGTGCTGGCAATAGGCTATAAAAACAGGTATTTAAAAGAAAAAATTAAAATTGAGAGCGATTCGCTTTTAGGCAAAACGCTAATTAACACTATGTGCGTTTTTGATAGTAATTACGACACCAATTATATTAAACGAAAAATAAACGATTTAGATACTCTCGCTTTAGATGGTTGCTATAATTTTAGGCTCATTGACGTAAAAAAGAAATGGAACGAGGTTGTTGATTTGTCCAATAATTATAGCGGCTTTTTGTCAGAGCGGAATGTATTGTATGAGTTTCTTTCCTTTTTGCTTGATGCAATACCTTGTTTGTCAGACACCGTCACCGTAGTATTAGGCACAGAAAAAAAGAATTTTGAGATGTTTAACGCTAAAGAAAAGCTTATGCTTAAATTTTGCACTTTTCCTGACAAGTATGACGTAAGAGAGCAAATATTATTTAATCTTATTTGTTTCAATCCAAATTTAGTCAAGTTTTGCGGCGACATGGAGGGACTGGGCACAGAGTTTAGCGAGATAATAAACGAGTTGTTTAACGTTAAGGAATTTTTAGGAATAAACGTTTGACAAAATATTATTTTGTGCTAAAATTATACCAAATCAAATTAATAGCAGTCGGATAAGACACGCAAATTTGCAAAACTAAATCAGCGAGCGCGTTACGGTGTGAGTCGCGCAAAAGCCGCAAATAATGTACCACTTATCTATGTGCCAATAGCAATATGTATATTGCTGCGTTGAGAGGTCGAAAGTATTTCGACAAAAAAGGTGGAACCGCGGATAAGTTTATTCGTCCTTTGAATTTTTTCAAAGGTTTTTTTATTTGGAGGTAGTTATGATAAATATTACCATGTTGGACGGTAGTGTTAAACAGTATCAAAAAGGTGTTTTAGCAAAAGACGTCATCGCTAACATTAGCGAAGGACTTTTGCGTAATGCTTTAGCTGTCAGTATAAACGGGGAATTACGTGACATCAACACAGTAATTGATAGTGATTGTACTTTTAGAGTGTTTACTTTTAAGGATGAGGAAGGCAGAGATGTTTACCGTCATACGTCCAGTCATATTTTAGCGCAGGCAGTAAAAACAATTTATCCTACTGCTAAACTTGCAATAGGACCATCTGTTAAAAATTGTTTTTATTATGATTTTGATTTTAAAACACCCATAGCACAGGAAGATTTGCTGCTTATTGAAGCAGAAATGCAGCGCATAATAAAAGCTGATTTACCTATTATTCGCAAAACTATGGACACAAAACAGGCAAAAAAACTATTTTATGGAGAGCCATATAAGCTTGAATTAATAGAAGATATTACCGATTGCCAAGTAGGCGTATATTATCAGGGTAACTTCTTTGATTTATGCAGAGGTCCACATTTGGCTTCTACCGGCAAAGTAAAAGCTTTTAAACTCACTCAGCTTGCAGGCGCTTATTGGCGCGGAGACAGCAAAAATAAAATGCTTACCCGCATTTACGGCACGTCTTTTGACAAAAAAAGCGATTTAGAAGATTATTTACTCCGTGTAGAAGAAGCTAAAAAACGTGACCACAACAAGTTAGGTCGCGAATTAGGATTATTTATGACAGCCGAAATGGTGGGTCAAGGTTTGCCGCTCCTTATGCCCAAAGGTGCACGCATAATAAAAGCTATGCAGCGTTGGGTAGAAGACGAGGAGGAACGCCGTGGCTATCAATATGTGCGTACTCCCTTAATGGCAAAAAGTGATTTATACAAAGTTAGCGGACATTGGGACCATTATCGTGACGGAATGTTTATTTTGGGAGATGCTGACAAAAGCGACACGCAAGAAGTTTTGGCTCTGCGTCCTATGGAGTGTCCTTTCCATTTTGAAATTTTTAAAAATGGCGTAAAAAGCTATAAAGATTTGCCTGCACGCTTTAACGAAACGGCAGTTTTGTTCCGCAACGAAAGCAGCGGAGAAATGCACGGACTTATCAGAGTGCGTCAATTTACCTTAGCAGATGGACATATAATTTGCCGCCCTGACCAAGTAGAACAAGAGTTTTTAGGCGTATTGGATTTAATTCGATATATTCATGATGCGTTAGGTATTTCAAAAGACGTTACTTTCCGTTTTTCTCGCTATGACCCAAATAATATGGAAAAATATATTAATAACCCCGAAGCGTGGGAAAAAAGTGAATCGCTCATGAAAAAGATACTTGATAAGATAGGTATTTCTTATTACGAAGCGATAGGGGAAGCGGCGTTTTACGGACCTAAACTTGACGTGCAGAGCGTCAATGTATACGGCAAGGAAGATACGCTCTTTACTATTCAAATTGATTTTGCGTTAGCACAGCGTTTTGAGATGACTTATGTGGACGAAAACGGCGTAAAACAATACCCTTATATAATCCACCGTAGCAGTATAGGCTGTTATGAGCGGACACTTGCTATGCTTATAGAAAAGTATGCAGGCGCTTTCCCCACTTGGCTATCGCCGGTGCAAGTAAAGGTTATTAGTCTGACGGACAGGACAAAAGAGGCTACGGAAGAAATTTGCACAAAACTTAAACAAAAAGGTATTTTTGCCGAGAGCGATACACGCAACGAAAAAGTAGGGTTTAAAATAAGAGAAGCACAGTTATTTAAAATCCCATATATGCTTATAATAGGCGACAAAGAAGTTGCAGAAAATACTGTGTCGGTAAGAAGTCGTCGTGATGGAGATATAGGCTCTATGGAGTTTGAACGCTTTAGCGAAAAAATTCTTGAAGAGATAAGGACAAAAGCGCACGATTAATTAATAAACAACAAATATAATTATTTTGTTATCAAACAATTGACAATGCCGTATTTATTTGTTAATATATTGTTACAAAGAAGAAAGTCACTTTCTCACCTATACGGCAAACAGTTGTAAGGTAAACGATGTTGCTAAATTTAGCTATCTAAAATTAGCCTGTCTTAGAGATGTGAACTTTCTTGTTCACATTTTTTTTTCGGAGGTAATCAACTATTAAAGAACTTCAAACAAACGGGCAAATTAGAGATAGGGAAGTGCGTCTTATCGGCGCAGACGGTTCTCAGCTCGGTATAATCAGCGCTCGAGAAGCGCAAAGAATAGCTGACGATGCTCACTTGGATTTAGTCAAAATTTCTCCTACTGCTGTTCCGCCGGTATGCAAAATTATGGATTATGGCAAGTACCGTTACGAAATTAGCAAAAAAGAGAAGGAAGCTAAAAAGAATCAAAAAATTGTAGAACTTAAAGAGATTCGTCTGTCTATGACAATAGACGCGGGGGATCTAACTACAAAAGCAAAAACTGCGGCGAAGTTCTTTAAGGAAGGCAACAAAGTCAAAGTATCACTGAGGTTAAGAGGCCGACAAATGGCGTATATAAACGAAGGTGTTGCGGTGACTTTAAAATTTGCAGAATCTTTAAAAGACTATGCTGTAATAGAGAAACATCCCGTTGCGGAGGGTAGATTTATCACCATGATATTAGTGCCTGTTACTGTTAAAAACGCAACGACGACAAAGCCAAAGAATTTAACGGGAGGAGGTAAACAATAATGCCTAAACAAAAAACCCACAGCGGCGCTGCAAAAAGGTTCAGCGTTAAAAAATCAGGAAAAGTCAAAAGGTCTCAGATGAACAAAAACCATATATTGACCAAAAAGACAACCAAACGTACTCGCGGTTTACGCGGACCTGCTTATGTCGATAAAACGCAGGAAAAAACAATTAGACTTATGTTGCCGTACTGATGGGAGGTAGACTGGTATGAGAATTAAACGCGGAGTAAACGCTGCAAAAAAACGCAGAAAGATTTTAAAATTAGCAAAAGGTTATTTTGGTGCAAAAAGCAAAAATTACCGTGTAGCACGTCAAGCCGTCATGAAGTCAGGCAATTATGCTTATATCGGACGCAAACTCAAAAAAAGAGATTTCCGCAACTTGTGGATTGCACGTATCAACGCTGCGGCAAGGGCTAACGGTCTTTCGTACAGCAAAATGATGCATGGTTTGAAGGTTGCAAAAATTGATTTAAACCGCAAAGTATTGGCGGATATAGCGGTAAACGACAGCAACGCTTTTTCTAAACTGGCGGAAGCAGCAAAAGCCAATCTTAATTAATTGACAAATTAAGCCTTCGTCATGAAGGCTTTTGTTTTTTTATGATAACAAGTGCAAACAATTCAAAAATTGTATACGCAAAAAAATTGCTACAAAAAAAATACCGTGACGAGTTAGGAAAATACCTGATAGAAGGTATTAAGCTGGTGAGCGAAGCTTTTTGCCGCAATCAAAAGGTGGATTATATTATTGTTAAGGAAGATAATCTTGACAAATAT
>CALLXO010000033.1 GCA_937875645.1 uncultured Clostridia bacterium | reverse complement strand
GGAATAAAAAATTATTTTGTATGCAAAAATTTAAAGGAATGTGTTGAAACGCTTTCCTTAAAACTTAAAAAGAGAGAAAGCGTGGTGCTATTAAGTCCTGCTTGTGCAAGTTTTGACGCGTATAAAAATTTTGAGGAGAGGGGGAACGCTTTTAAAGATATTGTAAGCACAAGGAAAAAGGTCAAAGAAATTATATGTGAGCGAAAATGAAACAAATACATAGGTTAAAAAAAGATAGCACTTTTAACAGCGGACGAATTGACGTCACGTTGCTTATATGTATACTTTCCCTTACTGCTATCGGGTTGTTATTTGTTTACAGCGCAAGTTATTATACTTCCCTAAATCAGACAGGCAGTAAGTATCATTATTTTTTTAAACAGCTTATAGGTGCGGTTGCAGGCGTAGTATTAATGTTTATAGTAATGAGAATAAATTTAAGCTTTTTAAGAAAATTAGCTTTGCCTTTGCTTATATTATCTCTTATATTACTTGCGCTTGTATTTGTTCCTTTTATCGGCGTCGAAAAATACGGCGCAAAACGATGGATAGGTTTTGGTAGTATGACCTTTCAACCGTCAGAAATCGCAAAATTTTCCCTTGTGCTTTTTTGTGCATATTTTGTTACGCGGGAAAAAACGGATATGAAAAAGTTTTTGCATATTCTGCCTATTGTAGGCGCTGGCGGAGCGATGTGTGTCCTTATTATTTTAGAGCCTAATATGTCCATAACCGTGTGCGTGGGACTGTTAATGCTTATTCTTATTTTTTTGTCCGGCGTAAAAATAAAACATTTTTTATTGCTGCTTACTCCCGCTCTGTTGGCTGTGCCTGCATTGATTTTTGCCGAACCTTACCGCATAAAAAGGCTTTTGGCATTTATTGACCCTTGGGCGACAAAGACGAAGGTTATCAGTTGATTCAGTCTCTCTACGCGTTAGGCAGCGGCGGTTGGTTTGGGGTGGGAATTTTTAACAGCCGCCAAAAATACAGTTTTTTACCTTTTGCCGAAAGCGATTTTGTTTTTAGCATTATTGGGGAGGAAACAGGACTGATTGGCTGCTTAATTGTGCTCATACTTTATGCAACGGTAATTTTTAGAGGGGTACGTACAGCGATAAACGCTACAAATAGATTTGACGCTTTGCTTGCCGGCGGCATAACGGCGGTTATCGGAGTGCAGACGCTGATAAACTTTTGCGTTGTTACAGGACTTATTCCGCCTACCGGTTTACCGCTACCTTTTATAAGTTTTGGCGGCACGTCGTTGCTTGTGTTTTTAGTAGCTTCGGGAATATTACTTAATATCAGCAAAAACAAAGTTACACCTAAAAACTCAATTATTAAAAAACGTATCGAGTAAAAACAAATAGCCTCTTTTATTGACTTTTTAACAGAAAAAAAGTTTAAACCATATATTACAGTATCAAAACACTAAAACCGTTTTTGTTTAGGCAAAACGGGTATTCGACAAGAGGAAAGCTAATGGAAAAACTTATTATAAACGGCGGCAAAATGCTGGAAGGTCAATTGGAGGTGTATTCCGCAAAAAACTGTGTATTGGCGTTGCTGGCAGCTTCAATATTAACAGATAAACAAGTGATTATCCACAAATGTCCGCTGATATCAGATGTATTCAATATGATTAAGATACTTGAGGGCCTGGGCAGTCGTGTAACCTGGCAGGGGGACAGTCTAATAATAGACAGCAGTGTGATAAACAGTTATGAAATTCCCTCTAATTATGCCAAGGAAATACGCAGTAGTCTGTTTTTGATGGGCTCTCTTTTATCGCGTCTTAAAAAAACGCGCGCCGCATTTCCCGGCGGATGTGACATAGGGATAAGGCCTATTGACCTTCATTTAAAAGGTTTTAGAGCTCTTAACATTGAGATAGCAGAGCAAGGCGGACACCTGTTCTGTGACGGAACGCAGGCAAGAGGCGGAAACATTCACCTTGACTTCCCCAGTGTAGGAGCGACAGAAAACATTGTTTTGGCGGCGGTACTGTTAGAAGGCAGGACAGTAATCGCTAAAGAGCCGGAAATCGTTGCATTACAAGATTTTTTAAATTTGATGGGAGCAAAGGTAAGGGGCGCAGGTTCTGACACGATAGAAATAACAGGTGTTAAAAAACTAAACAGTTTAGAGTTTACTCCTATCCCTGACAGGATAGTTGCCGGTACATATTTACTTGCGGCGGCTATAACGCACGGCGAACTGCTTATTACAAACTGTATTCCTAAGCATTTCGAAGCTTTAACAGACAAACTGTCAGGTGTAGTAGAAAGATTAGAGCGATACAAAGATAGCGTTTACATTAAAGCAAAAAAAGAAATAAACTGTATATCAATGATAGAAACGATGCCTTATCCTGGGTTTCCGACAGATTTGCAAGCACCTATGCTTGCATTGCAGACAGTATGCAAGGGCAGTAGCATAATTGTGGAAAACATCTTTGAAACACGCTTTAAACACATAGGAGAGCTTACAAAAATGGGTGCAAACATTGTTGTAAAAGACAAAATAGCACTTATAAGAGGAGTAAAACACCTTCAC
>CALLXO010000032.1 GCA_937875645.1 uncultured Clostridia bacterium | reverse complement strand
CATGGTAGGCCCATCGCCACCCCAACTCAGGATATGGTTTTGGGCTGCTATTACTTGACTATTGACAAAGACGGCAGCACGCTAATTGACGGCACGGAAATCCCCAATGTGGGCAAGGGCGGCTATAATCAGCCTCCTAACGAAAGTTTTGATCTCTATACCGTTACGGACAGCGAGCTGTATGAAAAAGGTTATAAAAATTATATAGGCAAAAGCTTTTCCTCTCCTGAGGAAGCTATTTTAGCTTACAACGCAGGAGATATAGAGTTAGAAAGCATAATTAATGTCCGTATGACCAAAACACTTGATGATGGTTCAACAATAAGCGGCTCAATACGTACAACTGTTGGCAGGATAATATTTAACGAAGCTATCCCGCAAAATTTAGGTTTTGTCAATAGGGAAAAATCCGAAGACAAAGTAAAGCTCGAATTCAATTGCATTATCAAAAAAGGCACTTTAAAAAGAATAGTCGAGAGATGTTTTAAAGTCAACGGAGCGGCATCCACCGCTGAGATGCTTGACAGAATAAAGGATTTAGGCTTTAAATACAGCACGATATGCGGACTTACCGCAAGCGTTTTTGATATGCATATTCCCGCAGAAAAGAAGGAGTACCTTGAGCAGGCAAATGACAGAGTATTTGGCAAAAATGGTATTCAAGAAATGTATAACGAAGGTATTTTAACGGAGGAAGAACGTTATAAGCAAGTAGTTAGTATTTGGAAGGAAACAACAGATAAGGTGACTGCCGCCCTCGAAACAACTTTGGACAAATTTAATCCTATTTGGATGATGGCGGACTCGGGAGCAAGAGGAAGCATGTCGCAAATACGCCAGCTGTCCGGTATGCGCGGACTTATGACAGATCCGTCTGGCAAAACTTTGGAGTTGCCCGTTAAGGCAAGTTTCAGAGAGGGACTTACCGTTTTGGAATATTTTATTTCTTCTCACGGCGGACGCAAAGGTCTTGCCGATACAGCTTTAAAAACTGCCGACTCGGGTTATCTTACCCGCCGCCTTGTAGACGTTTCGCACGATGTAATTATACGTGAAGAAGATTGCGGAGACAAACAAGGTATATTCATTACTGCACTAACCGGCTCGACAGAAGGGGAGGTTATCGAAAAACTCGAAGACAGAATAGGGGGTAGGTTTACCATCGATGACATTGTAAACCCCGACACAGGCGAAATTATAGTAGCGGCAGACTCGATGATAACAGATGACGATATCCTCAAAATAATAAAAGCAGGGGTAACAAAAGTACACGTCAGAAGTGTTTTGTCCTGCAAGAGCAAACAAGGTGTATGCAGTAAGTGTTACGGCAAAAATATGGCAACAGGTAAAAAAGTCGATTTAGGCGAAGCGGTAGGCGTTATTGCTGCGCAAAGTATCGGCGAGCCGGGCACACAGTTGACTATGCGTACCTTCCATACCGGCGGCGTAGCAACCACCGAGGATATTACTCAAGGTTTGCCCCGCGTGGAGGAATTGTTTGAAGCACGTCAGCCCAAGGGTAAAGCGACGTTGTGCGAAGGCAACGGCGAAATTACTTCTATCGAAGCAAAGCAGGGCAAACAGATAATAACAGTTACTGACGAAACGCTACCGGTAGGTACTAAGGAAAGGGAAAGGGTCTACGAAGTACCCTACACCTCCCGCTTAAGAGTAAAAACAGGCGACAAAATAAAGATAGGCGAAAGACTAACCGAAGGCAGCGTATATCCGCAGGATTTACTGCGCATAAAGGGCATTAAAGACGTTCAGGAATATTTAGTAAAGGAAGTTCAGTCAGTTTACCGCTTGCAGGGCGTCGAAATCAACGATAAGCACGTTGAAATTGTTGTTCGGCAAATGATGCGCAAAGTCAAGGTGGAAGACAGCGGCGATACCAAGTTGCTTCCCGGCGAAATTGTGGATATATTCGCCTTTGACGATGCCAACTTTGACACATTAAACAAAGATGGGCGTCCGGCGGCAGGTAAGAGAGTACTTTTGGGTATTACCAAAGCTTCCCTTGCTACCGAAAGCTTCCTGTCTGCAGCTTCCTTCCAAGAAACAAGCAGAGTGCTTACTGAAGCGGCGATTAAGGGCAAAGTGGACCCGTTAAGCGGCTTGAAGGAAAATGTTATTATAGGCAAACTTATTTCCGCAGGTACCGGTCTTCCCCTTTACCGAAACTGCGAAGTTAAAGAGGTAATCTTTAGCAAAGACAACGCATAAAACTTGACAGATGTCAACATTTTTGCTATTATCACAAATGGCGTCATTTTATGGATACAAATAGTTTAGACGGGTTTAGCAAGGTCGTAGGACTCAGAGAAGTGACCAAATGTATAAACCGCAATCAAATTAAGGAAATTATTTTGGCGACGGATGTAGACCATGCTTATTACCAAAAGGTGCATAGTCTTGCCTCTTCTAAAAATGTCAAAATAACGGTACTTTCAAAAACAAAACAACAGCTGGCAAAGTTATGCGGCATAGATAAAATCGCATCCGTTGTCGGCTTGTTAAACAGTGAGGCTAATGCTAAATAGCTTATTATATCCGACCAAAATTATAAGGAGGTAAACAATGGCAACAATCAATCAATTGATTAAGCAAGGCAGGGAAAGAAGTGTGGCTAAAAACAGAAACCCATTACTCAACAGCTGCCCTCAAAAAAGAGGCGTATGCTTAAACGTCACCACAACATCCCCTAAAAAACCCAATTCAGCTTTACGTAAGATTGCAAGGATCAGACGTTCAAACGGCGAAGAGGGTACCTGCTACATCCCCGGTGAAGGTCACAACCTTCAAGAGCACAGCGTTGTTCTTATCCGTGGCGGTAGAGTTAGGGATTTACCTGGCGTGCGCTATCACATCGTCAGAGGCGTATTAGATACTGCAGGCGTAGCAAACAGAAAGCAATCGCGCAGCAAATACGGCGTTAAACGCCCCAAAAAATAGGGGTAAGTGATTACAGCTTTTGATTGGTCGGATGAAATTTTTGTTCGTCCCTCCAAATCAGCAGTATGCGTTTTCACGCAGAAGGTTCTCCGAAAAAATCGTTGAGTTAGCTGTAAGTAAGGATAAACAAAAATTATAAGGAGGTATTTATATGCCAAGAAGAAGTGGCGTACCCAAAAGGGACGTTCTACCCGATCCAGTATACAACAGTAAAGTTGTTACAAAGGTTATCAACCAAATAATGTATGACGGCAAAAAGGGCTTAGCTCAGGAAATTGTCTATACAGCTTTTGATACAATAAAAAGCAAAATGAATCTTGATCCGATGGAAGTATTTAATCAGGCTATAAACAATATAATGCCTATTTTAGAGGTAAAAGCGAGAAGAGTAGGCGGAAGCAACTATCAAGTGCCTATGGAAATTCGCCCCGAAAGACGTCAAACACTTGCTATACGTTGGTTGGTTTCATATGCGCGCAATCGTAGCGAGCGTGAGATGAATCAGCGCTTAGCAGGCGAATTAATGGACGCTTACAACAGTACGGGAGGCGCCTTCAAAAAGAAGGAAGACGTACACCGTATGGCGGAAGCCAACAGAGCGTTTGCCCACTATCGTTGGTAAAGGAGTAAAAAATGAGAAAATATCCTTTGCAAAACGTGCGTAACATAGGGATAATGGCACACATAGACGCGGGCAAAACTACCACAAGCGAAAGGATACTCTTTTTTACAGGTAAAACCCGCAAAATGGGTGAGGTCCACGAGGGTACGGCGGTTATGGACAGTATGCAGCAAGAGCAGGAGCGGGGCATTACAATTGCCAGCGCTGCTACTACTGTGCATTGGATTAACCGTGACGACAACGTAGACTACCGTATCAATCTTATCGATACTCCCGGACACGTGGATTTCACGGTGGAAGTGGAGAGGAGTTTAAGAGTGTTAGACGGTGCTGTTGCCGTATTTTGCGCAAAAGGCGGCGTTGAGCCGCAGTCGGAAACAGTGTGGCATCAAGCTACAAAATATAAAGTTCCTCGTATTGCTTTTGTTAATAAAATGGACATTAACGGTGCGGATTTTATTAACGTCTTAAATATGGTACGGGACAGGCTAAAAACTAATGCAATGCCCATTCAGTTGCCTATAGGTAGTGCCGAAGATTTTAACGGTATAATTGACCTTATTAAAATGAAGGCATATTTTTATAACGACACAATGGGCACAGATATAACGGAAGGCGAAATTCCCGATGAGCTTAAAAACACCGCTAAAGAGCACCGTGACAATCTTGTGGAGTTTATTGCAGGACGTGACGATGCTTTGACGGAAAAATTTTTAAGCGGCAAAAGAATCACCGTGGAGGAATTAAAGCAAGGTATTCGTGATGCTGTCATTAAACTGGAGTTAAATCCCGTTATGTGCGGTTCTTCTTACAAAAATAAGGGGGTACAACTGCTTTTAGATGCTATTATCGATTATTTGCCCTCCCCCCTTGACATTGACCATGCAACGGGTTTTGACGTAAATGATCACGATAAAGTGCTGGTTCGTCATACTGACGACACCCATCACTTTTGTGGTTTAGCCTTTAAGATAGTTACTGACCCATTTGTAGGTAGGTTAGCATATGTGCGTGTTTATAGCGGCACACTAAAAACCGGCAGTTACGTTTACAATTCCGTTAAGGGCAAGAGAGAGCGTATCAGTAAAATTTTGCAGATGCATTCAAACCAAAGGGAGGAGATTGACGAGACTTACGCCGGCGAAATAGTAGCCGTTGTAGGACTTAAGGAAACTTCCACAGGCGATACACTCTGTGACGAAAAGCATCCTATCGCTCTCGAAAGTATGATATTCCCCGAACCTGTTATTAGAGTTGCTATCGAACCAAGGACAAAACAGGGGCAGGAAAAAATGGGTATAGCTTTGAGCAAGCTTGCCGAAGAAGACCCAACATTTAAAACTTATACAGATGTAGAGACAGGTCAGACTATTATCGCAGGTATGGGTGAGTTGCACCTCGAAGTTATCGTAGACAGACTGCTGCGAGAATTTAAAGTAGAAGCAAACGTAGGTAAACCGCAAGTAAGTTATCGAGAAACTATTCGTAAAACGGTGGAGGCGGAAGGCAAATACGTTCGCCAAAGCGGCGGCAAAGGTCAATACGGACATTGTAAAATTCGTCTCGAACCGTTGCAGCCAGGTAGCGGATATGTGTTTGAAGATAAAACCGTCGGCGGCAGTATTCCTAAGGAATATATACAGCCTGTTAATCAAGGGATACAAGCAGCGGCAAAAAGCGGCGTTATAGCCGGTTACGAAGTAGTAGACTTTAAGGTCACTGTTTTTGACGGTAGTTCTCACGAGGTGGACTCCTCTGAAATGGCTTTTAAAATCGCAGGCAGTATGGCGTTTAAGGAAGGTTCTCTTAAAGCTGACCCCGTTTTACTTGAGCCTATGATGAAAGTGGAAGTCACCCTTCCGGAGGAATATTTAGGCGACGTTATGGGAGATATTTCTAGCAGACGCGGCAACCTAACAGGTATCGAACCGCGAAGTGGCATTCAGGCAATACACGCTTTTATCCCCTTAGCGGAAATGTTCGGTTATGCTACCAATTTGCGTAGCGAAACACAAGGAAGAGGCAACTTCACTATGCAATTTGACCACTATGCCGAATTGCCCAAGAGCCTCGCCGACAAACTAACAGGTAAACTGTGAGTTTTAAGATAAATTGCAAAATAAACTTGCTAAAACTACACAAATATATTATAATAGTTCACGTTGATTGAATTTTATTTAAAAATTAAGAAATTATTGGAGGAAACTCAAAATGGCAAAAAAGAAATTTGACAGAAGCAAGCCGCACGTCAATATAGGTACGATAGGTCACGTAGACCACGGCAAAACAACATTGACTGCCGCTATTACAATGATTATGGCAATGCAAGGCAAAGCGGAAGTTATGCATTATGACCAAATCGATAAGGCTCCCGAAGAGAAAGCACGCGGAATCACAATAAATACATCTCACGTTGAGTACCAAACAGATAATCGTCACTATGCCCACGTTGACTGCCCGGGGCACGCCGACTATGTTAAAAACATGATTACAGGCGCCGCACAGATGGACGGAGCAATTTTAGTTGTATCTGCCGCTGACGGTCCTATGCCTCAAACTCGTGAGCACATCCTGCTCGCCAGACAGGTTAACGTTCCTTATATTGTCGTTTTCCTAAACAAAACCGACCTTGTCGACGACCCCGAGTTAATCGAGTTAGTCGAGATGGAAGTTAGAGAGCTTCTTAGCAAGTACAAATTCCCCGGCGATGATACACCCATTATTAAGGGCAGTGCAAAAGTCGCTATGGATGCTGCTGTTGCTGGAGCTGCTATTGATGACCCTCGTTATCAATGCATTAAGGACCTTATGGACGTTATTGATGAGTACATTCCTACTCCTCAAAGAGACAACGAAAAACCCTTCTTGATGCCGGTCGAAGACGTGTTTACAATTACCGGTCGCGGCACAGTCGCAACAGGCAGAGTGGACCGTGGCGAAATTAAGCCTCTTGATCAGGTGGAAATTGTAGGTTTGCAGGAAGAAGTTAAAAAGACCGTTGTTACCGGTGTTGAAATGTTCCGTAAGTTGCTTGACGTAGCGTATGCAGGGGACAACGTTGGTTTGTTGCTCCGTGGTTTACAAAGGACAGATATTGAGAGAGGACAAGTTATTTGCAAGCCGGGTACTATTAAACCCCACAAAGACTTCGAAGCTCAAATATACGTCTTAAAACAGGAAGAAGGCGGACGCCACAGCCCATTCTTTAACGGATACCGTCCACAGTTCTATTTCCGTACAACTGACGTTACCGGAAGTATCGAGTTGGCTAAAGGTACCGAAATGATTATGCCGGGCGACAACACCACCATCACCGTAAAACTTATTACTCCTATCGCTATTGAAGAAGGATTGCGCTTTGCTATCCGCGAAGGCGGCAGGACAGTAGGTTCGGGCGTTGTGACCAAAATTCTTAGCTAATAAACTCTTATCAAATTAATCAAAAGGACTTTGCAAAAGCAAGGTCCTTTTTTTATGGGTTGAAGTCACCATAATTACCAAAAAACGGCGGCTACTTTGTTAAAAAAAATGTTGTGGGATAGGTAAACGGCTGATATTAATAAAGTTAAAAGTAATAAAAATCTTATGTTTAATGGCAAATTAGTGTTGAAATAAACAGTTTGACGTGCTATAATAAATTAGCCAAACTAAAATGGTAATCTGCACAATTAATAAAAAGGAGGGTATATTTATGTGAGAGCGAAATTCTGATTTGCAAATGATTTTTTATTCACTAATGATATAATAACAATATTTGTTAATTCAATATAATATACAAAAGTTAATCTATTTTAAAAAATAATTCGGAGGATTTTAAAATGAAAAGATTTTTAAGTATCACCATATGTGTGATGCTGATATTTGCAACTGTATGCTGTCTTACCGCATGCAAAAAAGACTCGGTAACGCCTGTTTACATCAGAGTTGTGGACCCTACCGGCAAAGATAAATATATTTATTCAGGTGCTAATATTACAATTCCATATACCGGCAGCGAGATAGAAC
>CALLXO010000031.1 GCA_937875645.1 uncultured Clostridia bacterium | reverse complement strand
TTGTAGAGTTGTCTTCCGACATTATCGAAAACGGAATGTGGCTCAATGGCGGAGGTTCCCTTATTGATGGTGTTGAGGAATTTTTTACAAAGCAAATCGGTCTTAAAACAAGATTATCACCCAACCCTCTTACGGCTATAGCGGAAGGTACAAAAGTATTGTTACAAAATCGCGGTAGCTATCTTGTGAGACCAACCGAATAATACGGCTGAATAATAACGTCTGACAAATTTACATGATTTTACCCGTCATAACAAAAAGGCGGGTAATTTTTTAGAGAAAAATACAAAACAAATAGAGAATAAATGACGTTTAGATAAGACAAATAGCTTGCAAAGATAGACAAAATGTTGTATATTAATCGAGAGGTAAAGGTATGAATTTTGCGGCATATATAGCCGATTCTTTCAAAAATTTCCACTTCACCGACGCAATAATGATTTTATTATTGGTTGCGGCGGTTTTATTTGTATACTTCTATGCAATACGCCATAACAGCTTGTTTTTTTCTTATATACTGTTTATTGCGACAATTTTAGTCTTTGCAATTACCTTTTTGAGTAATAAAACAAACATTGTGTTTTTTAAGATATGGCTTAGTGCTCTGTTGTGCTGTTACTTTTTTGTCACGGTTACTCTTTATCGAAACGAGTTGCGCAGGGATATTTTTAAGGCAAGCTTTAAAAAACGTTTTTATTTGGGAGGCGAAAAGGACGAAGTACTAACGCAAGAGGATATTGATGCAAGTATTTCTAAAATTGTTAAGGCTTGTCAAAATATGTCTAAAACGGACGTAGGTGCACTGATGATTGTAGTAAAAGATGGTATCTATGACTATATAATCGAAAGCGGCACTTATATAAACGCTAAAATAAGCAGCGAACTGTTAGAAACTATCTTTTTTCCTCGTTCGCCTTTGCATGACGGTGCCGTAATAATTAAAGGGGATAAAATTTTGGCAGCAGGATGCTATCTTCCTTTAAGTCAGGAAATAAATCTGCCTAAGGAATTTGGTACCCGCCATCGTGCGGCATTAGGGCTGACAGAATCGCATCCGACATTAACGGCAATTGTAGTTAGTGAGGAAACAGGTATTATTACCGCTATGTATGACAAACATTACAAACGTTACTTAGACGGCAATACTCTTACAAAAGCGTTGCAAATTTGCTATGACGTCAAGACGGACACAGATAAGGAAACATTTTGGGGGATAGATAGTAATGGAGAATAAAACCTCAAAAAATCAAAGGATAGCTAAAAATCTTAAACGCATTTTCCTTGAGCATTGGCCGCTCAAAATAGGCGCTGTAATTGTAGGCATTTTATTATGGCTTCTAATAGGCTATTTGTTTTAGCGCCAATTCTGTTTTTTAAACAATAATATAAATTTTGATATAGGAGAACAACAAAATGAGCATCATCAAAGCGCCAAAAATCTTAATGCCAAATAGTAAAATTGACATGCAAAAATGGGCAGTTGTGGCATGCGACCAATTCACCAGCCAACTTGATTATTGGCAGAAACTAACAGACTATGTGGGCGATGCACCCAGCACTCTTAAAATTATTTTTCCCGAGGCATATTTAAGCCGAGAAAATCAGCCTATCATTGATGCAATAAATGCAAATATGAAAAAATATTTAGAGGAAGGCGTGATAGAGGAAATAGGCGAGTGTATGGTGTTGGTGGACAGAAGCACGTCCCTCACTCCTCATAGGTTAGGACTTGTTTTGTCCGTTGACTTAGAGGCATATAGCTTTGTGCGCAAAGACCATGCGCTTATTCGTGCTACCGAAGGTACTGTAATTGAGCGCATACCTCCCCGCAAAAAAATTCGCGTCAACGCATCTATCGAGATACCTCATATTCTATTGCTTATTGATGACCGCGAGCAAAAAATCATCGAAGAGCTTTATGCAAACAAAGACAAGTTGGAAAAGTTATATGATTTTGACTTAAATATGGGGGGCGGACACGTTACTGGCTATAAAGTCACCGACACAGATACGGTTATCAAAAAATTCGACAAACTTTTAGACAAAAATTATATAAAACGTCTTTACGGCGACGACAAAGAGATTATGCAGTTTGCGGTGGGTGACGGCAATCACTCTTTAGCGACGGCAAAAGCATGTTGGGACAGCATAAAAGGCGATTTAACAGAGGAACAACGCCAAAACCATCCTGCACGCTATGCGCTGGTTGAGGTGCAAAATGTGCATGACCAAGGACTGGTATTTGAGCCTATTCACCGTGCGGTGTTTAACGTACAACCTGATTTTATTGAGGGATTTTCAAAAATTGTCGGCGGAGAAGCTGACTGCTGCACCTATACTAAAGGGGAGGGCATAAAGCAAATAAAGCTGCCTGCTAATGCTGCTGTTGCTGTTGCAAAAGTGCAGGATTATATTGATGAATATATTAAAACGCATCCGAATGCTTGGGTGGATTATGTACATGGCTTAAACGATTTAAAAGAAGTAGTAGACAATAACAAAAATTCAATAGGTATCACCTTGCCGCCGTTAAATAAAAGCGATTTGTTTAATTATGTGCTTAAAGTAGGCACTTTTCCTCGCAAGACTTTTAGTATGGGCGAAGCGGCAGAAAAGCGCTACTATGTCGAAAGCAAAAAGATTAAGTAACTTTTATTATTTAATTTTGCTGATACTATTTTTAGCAAACAAACAAAAAACTTGATATTGTATTTAGCTTAAGCAGAACAAAAAAAAGAGCAAAAACCTCCTAATTTACGTAGGAGGTTTGTTTTTTAGCGATATGTGTTACGTTAATGTTTTTGCTTTATTGAGTTTTAGTGTAATAATTATATTCGCTTTTCCCTTGAGTTTGTAATTAATAGTATTTTGATTTAGTTAAGTTTTAGGGTAAAGTTATTTTGCCTTTATACCTTTAAGTTTTGCAAAACGGGGTACACCGTCAACAAAAGGAGGAGAGCTTTCGCCTTGAATAAGCGGCATAATATAGTCCAAAAATTTGGGCGAAATATTGTTGCCGCTTTCAGTTATATACTCTTTGGGCAATTTCTTTTCGATGTTGGCAACCTTTTCTAAAGGAATAATTGCTGTATTGCAGAAATACTCCTTTCCAACTTCGCGCTCTAGCATAACCATTACGCCGCTTTTGCCGCTTAAAGCCGTTTCCACAGCGGTTTTGCCCACTTGGTAAGCTTCGTTTACGTCAGTGAGGGAAGCACAATGCCGCGCAACGCTGCAACAAACTAAATTCAATTGCACGTACTTTTGCCTTTGTTTTTGCCTTAATGTGAGCCGCCAAAAAGTTTGCCGCACCGCCTAATTGTATATGGTTAAACATATCCACATGGGTGTTTTGGTTATTGGCGTATTCGCTGATAAACACGCCCTCTTTGTCATGTATGCCTTCGCTGACTGCGACAATGCAGTTGCCGTTTTTGTTATAAATTTGCGTCACGTCGTGGGTAAATTTGTCTAAATCAAAAACAACTTCCGGCACATAAATTAGGTCAGGACCTAAACCTTTGCTTGTGGCAACATAACTGCTGGCTGTCAGCCAACCTGCGTTACGCCCCATAATTTCTAATATCAAAATACTGCCTTTGTCGTAAACTTTAGCGTCAAGGCTTAGTTCCATACAACTGGTTGCGATATATTTCGCTGCCGAAGGGTAGCCGGGGCAATGGTCGGTAGCAAAAAGGTCGTTGTCGATAGTTTTTGGCACACCGATAACCTTGCAATCGTAATTGTTTGCTTCCAAATAAGATTTTACCTTGTTGCAAGTGTCCATGCTGTCATTTCCGCCGTTGTATAAAAAATAACGCACATTGTGCTTTTTAAATACTTCGAGTATGCGCTTGTAGTCAGAATCAGCTTTTGTCAAGTCTTTCAATTTATATCTTACGCTCCCCAAAGCTGAAGAGGGAGTGGTTTTTAATAGCGCTAACTCTGTCGCTTCTTCTTGATTAATATCAAAAAAATCGTCGTTAAGAATACCCAATATCCCGTGGCGCGCACCCAAAACCTTGCTAAACACCTAACGCACTGCTGTTGATGACCGACGTAGGACCGCCGGATTGCGCATAAACCAGCGCTCCGCATAAACAATCCATAAAAACCTCCGCTTTTTGTATTGTATTGAGTATAAACCAAATCTGCTTTTTTTTCAACTTAAAGCGTGCTAATTCAACAAATTTGTATGCTTATTATTCGCAATAAAAAAGGTGGTTAAGCCTTTTTAAAAGACAATTAGCTCTCTTAAAATATCAATGTGCATACTATTTTTTAATAAATTTACATTTTGGATAATTGCTGCAGCCAAAAAAACTACCGTATTTACTCTTTCTTTCAACCAAAGGATTTTGGCATCGTGGACAAATGTTTCTTTCGATATTTGTTAATCTTTTATTTATATTTTGAATATGGTCTTTTAGTTTAACGCTACCAGTGCTTTTATAGTTTATCAAGAAATTGTAGATTTTATCAATTTCCTCACTTGAAATTTTCTTTTGCGAATTGCAGCTTGCAATTGTATTTTTTAACTGCGATACTCGAATTACTGGCGTAGATGATTTTATGTAACGTGTTGTATTATCAAAAAATACTATGATTGAATTGTAGTTGATGTCGTAATCCTTGAGCAGTTGTTTCAAGTAATAGATATGTGATTTGTTTTGTTTAATAGGGTTGTAAAAACTGTATTTGTTTTTGCCATAATTAAACACCTGTGTCCAATTTTTGCTATCCTCATCGCCGTAAATATGACCACGGTAATTTTTTGTTTCTATTACAAAAATTCCGTTTTCATTTAAAAAAAGATGATCAATTTGCACTGTTTTATCCT
>CALLXO010000030.1 GCA_937875645.1 uncultured Clostridia bacterium | reverse complement strand
TCAACTACGATATGACTTACAATATTTTTTTGGAAAGGCAGACGAGTGTCTCAACGATAGTTATAGTCATAGAATGACTGTTGACGTTATTTTTTATAGCGGGCAAACGACCAATGCCCTGTCTGTTTTTTAACGTAGTTTCAACGATACTGCTCTACGGACAGCCAAATAACTGTCATCAGCCATGCTGATTTTTCCCGACTTCAAATAGCTTTTCGGAAGCATTGCTTACAAGGTAATATCGTAGTCTTTTTTGGCAGATAGTACCTTAAACCAATTTGGCACAGTGATTTTTGTCACCTTTTTGGCACAGTAAGCACCATACACACAGTAAATAAAACACGCAATTATGAATAATGTAAACAAAAACAGCCTTAATTCGGGCTGTTTTATCCATTTTCTGCTCAAAATACATACTATACACGCTAATATTCTTGGCACTTTAAATCGTCCATAGCGTGGTCATTTTGTTTTTTGGGAGTGTCGTTTTTGCCCCACCAATATTGCTTTATTTCCCTTATTAGTTGAACGCAGTTTTTAAAAATGTACAGTTTAGGCTTGCCGCCGTTTATTTTTAAATAGCTTTTAACACGGTTTATGCCGCTAAAAAGGTCCTTGTTAACTTTGGTATTTACCGCTATGCCCTTTTCGTAAAACAGCTCTGCGACGCTTTTGCTACAGGCTAATGTGCGTTGCGTAGCAGCAGAATCAATTAAAGCTTCTATATGTCCGCTGCTGTTAACGTGCCAATTAAGTTTTGCGCTTATTTGTTTTATTTTTTCCGAATGATAATCAATGTCTTTTTTGCTTTCGTAATGTTCGTCGACTACATACACAACGCCGTCAAAGTCCACAGCGTACCAGTGACAGCTTAAGGGATTGGTAAGTCCGGGGTCGATACTTAACTTATCCTGCCAAAGAAGTGGAATATCAAAAGGCTCTATTACGTGTACGCTCTCATCAAATTCGGAGTACACTAAACCTGTTCCGCTTTTAAACCTGCCATATCGGCGGCTTTCTAAACTGTCTTCGCTTAAACTTTTTGTCATATGCTCTACCTCCGCAGCGGGCAAAAAGGGATTATCTGACCATTCCATAAAAACACACCATACTTCTTGATTTTCGTGCGTATTAAGGAAAATTTCTTCGTAAACCCAACTTAATCCTTTGAGCGGTGTCATTGTTCCAAAAATTTTGCCTTGCCTGTCTAAAACACGCATAAGACACTCCATATAAATGTCGTAGGGCGGCTCCTCATCAAACCAGACATAATCAAGTCCTGTGCCAGCAAACTTTTCTCTGCCTGCTTCGCAATTTTTAAAGCCTATTTTGCTTAAACCGCCAAAAACGTTTTTTATCAAAATGTAATCGATTACTCCATACTCTGCGCTGTCCTTGCTGCCTGTTACCATAATTATTTGTTCTATCCAGCTTTTGTCTAAGTAGTGAAGTATTTTTGCCTGCGCTACGTCACGTTGAACTTGACGGGACAGGGACACTACCCAACCGGAAGAATTGGGTATATTTGGCAAATAAGGGTGAATGCCGCGCGCCGTCCAAACGCATTCCACTGCGCCGCACTCTGTTTTGCCGCTGCGGTTGCCGCCAAAAACCCACCGGTTTTTTTTGGCGCATTGATGAAAAGCAAGTTGCTTATCATGTACTTTTTCGCCCTTGTTGTATTTATTTAGCGGCGAGTCTTTTCGCCGTTGCTGACAAGCGTTAATTCTTTGTATTTGTTCGATAATTTCTTTCATATTTAGTTTTATTTTGCCAAATTATTGAGCGCATTTAAGCTTAAAATTTTACTTAAGGAGGGCGTTTACCCAATGAAAAAATTATTTGCCTTTGCGTGTTTTGCAGCGGCCGTTTTAGCGGCTTATTTTTGTTGTACGCCCTTTAAGCACGCTCGTGCGCAAACTCCAGTTAGTTGGGTCAGAGTAGTTGATAATGATACTTGGTTTTGTAAAAATCCTTCCACGTTAGAAAGCGACAAAATGTTTTTGTTGTGTTATAGCTACTATTTAAAGGTAGTGTCTGACTACAATCAAGGGTACTATGCTGTGGAATTAATGGAAAACAGCAACGGTTTTGTTAAAATTTTTGGTTATGTCGCCAAAAGCGCAGTGAGGGAAATTTT
>CALLXO010000029.1 GCA_937875645.1 uncultured Clostridia bacterium | reverse complement strand
TAATAGCGTTAGAAATTAAACAAATAAATACAAAAGAAAATAGCGCAATAAGTATTATACCAATAATGAGTTTTGATTTTTTTGTTTTATTAGCAGCTTTCACTTAAAATGCGCCCTCCATTTTTTAGTTTCCCTTGTGCTTTTTGTTTTTGTATTTTCTGTTAGAAAAACGCCGTCGATATATCGAATATTATACAATATCGTCGGCGTAAATGCAATTGTAATTATTGTTTTTCGAAATTTTTATAAACGCTTGTTGACAAAACGTGATATTTCATCGCTTTGATCACATTCCTTCCCTACATAAACGGCGGCGCAATTGTCAAAGTTTAAGCAATCTCTCAGCACTGCCGAAGCGCTTTCCGCCGTGACAGAGTCAATTTGTTTAATTTTGCTCTCAATATCGTATGATGCGCCGGTGTTAAGCATACAGTTTCCGTAAGAAACCATCAAAGCAAGCGAACTCTCATAAGCAAAAGCAAGACCTGTTTTTAGTTGTGTCTTCCCTCTTTCTAATTCTCTTTGAGTGATGCCTCCCTTTTTAACTTTAACAACCTCCTCCAACAATAAATCGACAGCTTTTCTTATGTTTGTCGGGGCTGTTCCCAAATAAATTTCCAAATAACCGTTATTGACATAAGTTGAAGCGGCGGCAAATACAGAATATGCTAAACCGTGTCTTTCACGGATTGTCTGAAACAAGCGGGAAGACATACCGCTGCCAAATGCCGTTGTTGCTATCCTTAAAGGAATCAGTCTTTCGTCTTCGTATGGAATAGCGTTAAATGCTACTGCTAAATGCGACTGCTCGACCTCCTTAAACTTCTTTTGAAAGCCGCTGCAGGTAGAAAGTCGCGGCAATTGCAGTAAATTACTGTTTTTTACGCTAAAGTTGTTTAGAAAATATTTTTCCGCAAGTTGTTTGGCTTGTTCAAAGTCTATATTGCCGGCAAAAGAAAGACAAACGTTGTTGGGTACGTAAAATTTATTTTTGAATGCTAATAAATCCTCACGAGAAGCGTTTTTTACGTTTTCTGCTGTACCTATAACTTTGTATCCTAAAGAAGAATCGCCGTAAAAGGTGCGGGACAGCAAATCATGGCAAACGTCATCGGGGATATCTTCGTCCATTAAAATTTCCTCAGTAATCACCTTGCGTTCCCTTTCCAACTCCTCACTGTCAAAAGTTGCGTTAAAAAAAATATCACTTAATAATTCTAACGCCTTGTCTAAATTGTCGGGCAAGATTCTGTTATAAAAACAAGTAGCTTCTTTGCCGGTAAAAGCGTTAAAATTCCCTCCTAATTCGTCTAATTCTTCAGAAATTTGCCGAGATGTACGTGTTTTTGTGCCTTTAAAAAGCATATGCTCTACAAAATGAGAGTAACCATTTGTAACAGTAGTTTCCTTGCTGCTGCCCACTCCTACAAATACGCCGCACGCAACACTCATAAGTCCTTCTTGTCTTTTTACCATCAATTTTAAACCGTTGTCAAATTGTATGAATTTCTCCATTAATGTTCTCCGAATTATTTGTCAAATCCCCTTTCAAGTTTTGCGAAACGGTGACGGCACTAAAGCCGTTGCGCTTATAAAAGGACAGTATCCTTGCCAATGCGTTTGCCGTTTGCTCTGTCGGGTGCATTAAAATTAAATCACCGTTTTTCAAGTTTTTTGTAGCTCTTGTATATATTTTGTTTTCGTCATGATCACGCCAATCAATGGTGTCTTTGCTCCACATAATTGTAGAATAATTTAGACCTTTTGCTACTTTTAAGGTAGCGTTATTAAAGCTGCCGCTGGGAGGAGCAAATAAATCCATCTCTATGCCGACAAGTTCCCTAATAACCTTGTGGGTGACTACTATTTCGTTATAATTGCCTTCATAATCGAGTTTTGCGTGGTCCTTATGAAAGTAACCGTGATTGCCTATTTCGTGCCCTGCCATGACAAGTTGCAAAAAAGATTCGTTATTTTTTGCCACCCAGCATCCTCCCACAAAAAAGGTTACTTTTGCGTTATATTCATCCAACGTAGCTAAAATTTTTGGCAAAAATTCTGTACCCCCGTAAACATTTATCATAATGCTGACGTTTTTGTAGTTTTTGTCGCCGTTGTAAATCGGCTTGTAACCGTCCTCATCAAAAACGCTACTTAAAGGATTAAAAGCGAATCCGGCACAAAAAACGCCTGCCAAAAGGATTAGCAAAACTATATTTACTACTACATTGGAAAAGATTTTGCTTGGCACTTTTTTCATAAAATAACTCCTTGTTTAAACTATGAAAAAGATGCCGTCGTTATGAATTAGCCTCGTATGTTACGAGGCTAATATATTTAATGTTTTTTGATGAGTCTTAGGTCAATTCTGCCCTTTTCGTCAATCTTTATAACTTTTACAGTTACCCTATCGTCGATATTTACTACGTCTGTCACCTTATCCACTCTAGTTTTGCTTAGCTTGCTTATATGAATCATACCATCTTTGCCCGGTGCTAATTCGACAAAAGCACCAAAATCTAACACTCTGACCACATTGCCGGTAAACTCATCGCCCACTTCGGGATCTTTTGCAATAGCCATTACCATATCTTTGGCTTTAGTCGCCATAGACTCGTCACTGGTTGCAATAAATACCATACCGTCATCGGTAATATCAATTTTTACGCCCGTCAGCTCTATAATTTTGTTGATAGTTTTTCCGCCGCTGCCGATAACTTCACGAATTTTTTCGGGGTCAATTGTAAAGGTGATTATTTTTGGTGCGTATTTAGAAAGCTCTTTGCGTGGTTTGTCAATGGTCTTTTTCATCTCGTTTAAAATATGAAGTCTGCCAATCCTTGCTTGTTCCAGCGCTGTGGACAATATTTGCTTGTCTATTCCTGTTATCTTGATGTCCATTTGAATGGCTGTGATGCCCTGCTCTGTGCCTGCCACTTTAAAGTCCATATCGCCAAAAAAGTCTTCCAGTCCCTGAATATCGCTTAAAACGGCTACTTTATTATCCTCTTCGCTCTTCATAAGTCCCATTGCAATACCCGCTACCGGTGCTTTAATGGGCACGCCTGCATCCATAAGCGCCAAAGTGCTTCCGCAAATACTTGCTTGACTTGTGCTTCCGTTGCTGCTTAATACTTCG
>CALLXO010000028.1 GCA_937875645.1 uncultured Clostridia bacterium | reverse complement strand
ATGTTATCATTTTACAAAAAATATGTCAAATGTTTTTTCTTAAAATTCCGTTAAAATTTTTAAAAACTCTTATGTCAACGGCGGATTTACGGTTGACACAAGTTCAATTATTTGCTAAAATTAATAAAATGGACACATTGGTTAAGTGCGTTAATTTTTTTAGTTTAAAGTTAGCGCGCAAGCTGATTTTAAGAGGGGATTTAGTTGCTTTTCCGACGGAAACAGTATACGGCTTGGGAGCAAACGCTTTTGACGAACAAGCCGTTTTGAAAATTTTTGAAGCAAAAGGACGCCCCGCTGACAATCCTTTAATAGTTCACATTGCTGACAAAGCAATGATAAATCTAATTGCAAAAGAGGTAAGCCCTACCGCTACAAAAATAATTGATGCTTTTATGCCGGGCAGTATTACTGTTGTGCTTAATAAACAATCAAATATACCCCATTGCGTTACCGCAGGTCTTTCTACCGTTGGGGTGCGTTTGCCAAAAAGCAAACAGGCACGCAAATTTATTTCCGCTTGCGGCGTACCTATAGCCGCTCCTTCCGCAAATACGAGCGGACGACCCAGCCCCACTACAGCGGAGGAAGTATATTCCGACTTAAAGGGACGTATACCCCTCATTTTAAAAGGGGAAAAGTGCGAGGTAGGTATCGAATCCACCGTTTTGGATTGCACAGGCGAAACGCCAGTAATTTTGCGGCCAGGTTTTGTTACTCAAAGTATGATAGAAAAGGTCCTCGATAAAAAGGTGGAAATTCTTTCTGACACCACACGTAAGGTAAACAGCCCTGGTGTACGTTATCGCCATTATGCTCCTTCTTGTCCTTGTATATTAAATCTTGATGGACAAAAGGAAAAAGTTATTTCTTTTTATCAAAACAAAGTAAAGGAAGGTTTCAAGCCGATTATTCTTACTACTGACGACTTAATTGCGGACTACTTTGGCTTAAACGTTGTGACTTTGGGCAAAGACGAATATCAAGTAGCACAAAACCTTTATTCTTCGCTGCGCAAGGCAGAAAAGCAGTATGATTATTTAATAATTGTATGGACAAGCAAAAGTGAGTTTGGAGCAAGCGTAAAAGATAGACTTGTTAGAGTGACTGAAAATACAATTTTTTAGGAGGCAAAAGAATGATAGCAATTGCATGTGACCATGCCGCATTAGACTTAAAGAATGAAATCATAAACCATTTACAAAAAAAGGGTTTGACATGCAAGGATTTTGGCACAAATGACAAAAATTCCTGCGATTATTCTGATTTTGCGTACCCTGCCGCAAAAAGCGTAGCAAAGGGCGAATGCAATTTAGGCATTTTAATATGCGGGACAGGCATAGGCATGTCAATAACGGCAAACAAAATAAAGGGCATAAGATGCGCTTTATGCGGCGATTGCTTTAGCGCACAAGCTACTCGCAATCACAACGATGCAAATATGTTAGCTCTCGGCGCTCGTGTTACGGGAGTGGGTTTGGCTCTTAAAATAGTAGACGCTTTTATTGAGGGTGTGTTTGAGGGCGGCAGACACCAACGAAGAATTGACAAAATCGCCGAAATCGAAAAAAAAGAAGGTTAAAGATAAGCACTTTTTCGTCTAAAAGACGTTAAAAGTGCTTTTATATAGTTTATGGGGGATGTATGGACAACATAAATATCAACATCAATATAAATACGACAGATGCAAAAAAAGGCAAAGCTACTTCACGCATGGTGAAAAACACCGCATTAAAAACATTAGCCGTGCTACTACTTATCTTAATTATGGTAGTTTTGATAGGTTCGCTTGCCGCTCCGAGGACGTTCGGCGATTTTTTTTATACCGTAGGTTTAAAAAGCTATTCGTCACGCCTTACTTTGCGTTCGGCGGAAAATACTGAGGATATTGATGACTTTTACATAGCTTTTATAAGAGCGGTGGATGCTAAAAACCACAAGGTAGCAACATATTCTGCGCAGGTTATGTTGGATTATAGCAGCGAAGGCAAATTATTTACTTCGGAAATTTATGAAGAACTTGTTAAAAGAATGGATACGCAGTTAGAAAGCGTTGAAGGCACTACAAATGTTTATATAAAAGCCAATTACATATATTCTAAATTGCGTTTTAACAAAGGCGAAGACGAAGGAAATGCGCTATGGAATCAAGCGCGCAGTTACTGTAAAGGTACCAGTATTTACTATTATTATAATTCAATTTGCCCGATAAAGAGCTATATTGACGCTGTTATTGACATAAACAAACCTAATACTCAAATTGTATTTGAAATTATCTTGCATATGAGACAATTAGATGAGTCAAAAACTACAGATGGACGTAATAAAATTTGGAGGACAAACCTTGACAATTCCTTTACTGGCACGAGTTATAAACCTGCTCAGCCTTATATGGCGCAGGATATACAAAGGCTACTGGAAGCAAAGGAAATTACCGATACAATTGCGGCGGATTTTTCTGCTAAAAACGGCATTCAATATCTAAACGCTTACAATTATTGGAAAGATATTTTAGCACAATAGAGAAAGGAGAAAAAATGGAAAAAGTTATTAAAGATAGTTTGACCTTCGACGACGTACTTATAATCCCCGCCAAAAGCGATTTTATCCCTGCCGATGCAGATTTATCCGTAACGCTATGCGACAAAATAAAATTAAGCATACCTTTAGTGAGCGCGGCAATGGACACAGTGACGGAATATAAACTTGCTATAGCTATGGCAAGGGAAGGCGGTTTAGGGTTTATACATAAAAATATGAGCATTGAAGAGCAAGCAAGTCAAATTGACAAGGTAAAACGCAGTGAACACGGCGTTATTACCGATCCGTTTAGTCTTCATCCCGAAGATATGGCGACTGAAGCACTTGCTTTGATGGCTCGCTACAAAATAAGCGGCGTGCCGATAGTGGATAAAACAAACAAGTTAGTAGGTATTTTAACAAACAGAGACTTGCGTTTTGAAACAAACTTTAATCAGCCGATAAGAAACGTTATGACTAAGGATAATTTGATAACAGCCTCCGTTGGCATAACGCTTTCTGATGCGGCAAAAATTTTAGGCAAACACCGTATCGAAAAATTACCTTTAGTGGATAAGGATTATAAGCTTCAAGGTTTAATCACAATAAAGGATATAGAAAAATCTATACAATATCCCCACAGCAGCAAAGACGAAAAGGGCAGACTATTAGCGGGTGCGGCTGTCGGTCGCAGCAAAGACACAATGGAGCGTATTGACGCTTTAGTTGCTGCAGGAGTGGACGTTATTACCATTGACACAGCACATGGGCATAGCAAATTTGTTTTGGACGAGGTGACGGCAATAAAAGAGAGTTATCCTGATTTACCTATTGTTGCTGGCAATGTAGCGACAGGAGAAGCAACCACAGCTTTAATTAAAGCAGGCGCAGACGTAGTAAAAGTAGGTATGGGTCCAGGCAGTATTTGCACAACAAGAGTGGTAGCAGGCATAGGCGTACCGCAGATAACAGCAATTTTAGACTGTGCCGAAGCGGCAGACAAGCTAAACAAGCGGATAATTGGCGACGGCGGCATTAAATACAGCGGCGACATAGTCAAAGCAATAGCGGCGGGAGCATCTACCGTTATGATAGGCAGCCTTTTTGCCGGCACGATGGAAAGCCCCGGTTCGATGGAAATTTTTCAAGGTCGAAGCTTTAAAGTGTACAGAGGCATGGGCAGCCTTGCGGCAATGGAAGCAGGCAGCAAAGACAGATATTTTCAAGACGAATCTACCAAATTAGTACCCGAAGGGGTGGAAGGCAGAGTACCTTACCGCGGCAATTTAGGCGACATAGTTTTTCAGCTTATGGGGGGACTGAGGATAGGTATGGGATATGCCGGTCAACGCACCATTGACGAAATGCGCAAAAACGCTCGCTTTACTCGTATAACAAATGCGGGACTTCTCGAAAGTCATCCGCACGACATCAATATTACTAAGGAATCACCAAACTATTCTACAAAA
>CALLXO010000027.1 GCA_937875645.1 uncultured Clostridia bacterium | reverse complement strand
AGATAATTATGGGTAGACCGGGAGGTATGCCTGCTATGACGCTCGAATACGTGCTTAACCAAAACGGTTATACCAACGGCGAAAACATAACTATGAACTTTGGCGTGTCATTTAATATGCTCGCACCCACCTTTGCAAGCGGTACAGGCGATTATGTCACTCTTTTTGAACCAGCCGCAACGCAGGTAGAAAAGGAAGGTAACGGGCATATTGTTGCAAGCATCGGAGCGGCGGGCGGCGAAGTGCCTTACACTTGTTTTGTAGCAACACAAAGTTACATTAAAGCAAATAAAAATAAGCTTAAAAAGTTTTTGCAGTGCGTGCATGACGCTACTATGTATTTGTTAAGCCATGACAATACCACAATAGCAGAACTTTTGCAGCCTTATTTTAGCGGCTCTTCCGTAGCTGATTTAGCAAAAGCTTTGGCAAACTACCGAGCAAACGATGCATGGAAAACCACTCCTTCGATGACGGAAGCGGACTTTAACAGGCTTCAAGACATTATGACCAACGCAGGAGAACTTGACGGCAGAGTACAATTTAAAGACTTAATCGACAACAGTATAGCCGATCTTATTACTCTTTAATTTTAGTATTTCAATGTAGGCGGACGGCACTGCTGTCCGCCTTTAACCTTTTTATTACTCACATATTGCTTTTATAAAAAATATAATAACGATATTTTGAAATATTAAGCCTTTCTTACAGGAACTTGAAAACATTTTTACGGAGGCAAAAGAATTTTGCAGAACTTTTTAAGATTGGATACGGTAAGCCTAACGTATTATAGCAAAACAATGGAAACGGAAGCACTAAAAGATATTAGCTTTCAAGTGAATGAAGGTGAATTTGTAGCAATAGTCGGACCCAGCGGTTGCGGCAAAACTACTCTCTTATCACTCGTATGCGGAATACTAACGCCTACGAAAGGAAAAGTCTATTTCAACAACCAAGAGATAACGGGAGTGAGCAGCAACGTAGGTTATATGCTTCAGCGAGATTATCTGTTTGAATGGCGTACGATACAAAAAAACATATTTTTAGGGTTGGAAATACAAAAAAAACTGACTCCGCAAAATACCGAGCGGGTAAACAACCTTATAGAAAAATATGGTTTGAAGGAATTTGCTAAAAGTTATCCCAATCAACTGTCGGGAGGCATGCGGCAGCGTGCCGCCCTTATTCGCACTTTGGCAACTGATCCGGACATATTGCTGTTAGATGAACCTTTTAGCGCACTGGATTTTCAGACGCGATTAAACGTGTGCGACGACGTATACCGCATCATAAAAAAGGAACAAAAAACAGTACTGCTTGTCACTCACGATATTAGCGAAGCTATAAGCATGGCGGATAAAATTATCGTGCTAAGCAAAAGACCTGCCTCCATAAAAAATATCCATTATACAAATTTAGGACACGTTTCTTCGCCTTTAAAAAGGCGAGAAACAAACGGATTTGCACAGCAATTTGAAGAAATTTGGCAGGAATTAAACGACTATGAAACACAAGAAGGAACTGACTCCCTTACACAAGCAATTTCTTAAGAAAGAACGAAAAGGAAAACTCACTGTATTTGGCGGACAATTCGGTTTTTTGATACTGTGTTTTGCTCTGTGGGAAATTTTCGCTCATTATGGAGTTATTGACAGCTTTATCACAAGCAGTCCGTCAAGGATTTGGCGGCAGTTTGGAGAGTTGCTAAAAAACGGCAACTTATTTTTGCATATATACGTTTCCACTAAAGAAACGGTAATAGGCTTTTTAATTGGTACAGCTTTAGGTACTTTGGCTGCCATAGTGTTGTGGTGGTCACCTTTACTAAATAAAATTTTTGAGCCTTATTTAGTTGTTTTAAACAGCTTGCCAAAAGTCGCCTTAGGCCCCATTATTATAATTTGGGCAGGCACGGGGCAAGCGGCAATTATAACAATGGCTGTGCTTATAAGCGTTGTAGTAACGACTATTACCATGCTTAATGGCTTTAATAATACCGATCCCAACAAAATTTTGCTGCTTAAAACTATGCGAGCAAAAAAAATCGATATTTTTGGCAAGCTTGTGTTACCCAGCAATCTGCCTACGTTGGTTTCTTGCCTTAAAATAAACGTGGGAATGTCATGGATAGGTACAATCATGGGCGAATACCTAACTTCTCAAGCGGGGTTAGGGTACTTAATACTTTACGGCGGGCAGGTGTTTAAGTTGGATTTAGTTATGACTTGCATTTTAGTGCTTTGCGTTATTGCTGCCGTTATGTATCTGCTTGTCGCTTTGCTTGAAAAGTCTTTGGTAAGGTGGAACAGTTAATTTTTTGTGCAAAAAGACTGCTGAAAAATAGATTACAAGCAATATTCCTAAAAGGGAAATTAACGGATAAGCGTAGTCTATTATGCGTTTAAAACCTAACAGCGAAAGACAAAATGCGGCAAAAAAAACAATAAATATCGACACAATTTTGTTGTTGACTTTTTTATCAACGGCAATTATCACGGGATAAGCGCAAGTTAAAATGGTGGTAATTATACTAAATAATACAATCGCTCCATAAATTTTGCCTAAAACAGCATTGCTTGCCGCAGCATGAACAAGAGGCATGGTATCGTCATTTACCGAATTTATTAGGGCCAAAATAAAAAATATCAATATAGACAATACGGCGGAAGTGATAAACGAAAAAATAAGTTTTTGTTTTGAGGAGTATTTTTTCCCAAATTCCGCTATTAGCGGGGTTACTGTGACGGAATTGAGCGAAACATAAAAAAGAGAGTTGGAGATGCAACCTAATGCTTCTCCTTTATAGGTAAATGTGTCTTTAAAAAAACAAACATAAAGGATAAAAAACAGCATTATAGGTGTTAAAACTATGCCTACGACTGTAAGCCCTTTTAAATCAAAATAAGATAAAAAAACACATAATAATGCTGTTAGTATAGCAAAAAATGGAATTTTAGTATTTAAGCCTAACACGATGTCAGCATTGGTTTGCGCACCAGACAGCATGGCGGTTAAAACAAAAAAACATGATATTACTAAAAAAACATCAGACAATACAAAAAAACTTAAACGGCAAGTTTTTATTCCTCTTTTGGCTTCTTCTTTTTCTCTTAGTACTTCTTTTAAGTTTAGTCCCATCAAAAAGAAAGCACAGAAAAAGACAAAACAAAAAATTGTCGTAAGTAACGGATTTTTGTTTTTAAAATACAGCGAAATTTCTTGACCCGTCGCAAAACCTGCACCTATTATTCCGCTTATACATACTAAAATGTCGGAAACTATAAAAAAACGCTTCTTCATATTAAAAAATATTAAAGAAACGCTTTTTTTATATCTGTAAATTCATTAAAGTTAAAAATCAATCAACATTATATATATAATCGTTTAATTTTACCATATCCGAGTAACTTACATTAAATAATTCCATTATCTTTTTGTCAGTAATACCCTCAAAACGGCAGTTACGCCCTATCACCGCTGCCAAAACAAAACCGTCATCCTTTATTTCTAAACCGTATTGAAGAATGTTAGCCTGAATTTTTTTGGCGGTATTTATTATTTTAGTGATAAAATTTTTTTCGAGTAAAAACAATGTGGCAAATTTGGCTATACACAACAGCACGGGGTCAGCAATAACGTTGGGAATATTTTTGGGAATGTCAAGGGTAGTAAAATAACCTTCCTTCAAAAAATACAACCTACCCCGCACGCCGTTTATTAACAGACAAAACAATACTTTACCTTTTATGCTCAAAGATAAATTTTGGTTTAATAACAGCTTTTTTAAAAAAGGATTTGCTTTTTTATGGTCGGTTATCGAAAGTTTTTCGATAATTTCGTCATGTAGACGGATATCGTCAAGGGTGTCTAAAGCCCAGATAACCTCCTCCAAAAGTTTTTTGTCCCACCATATGCCGTAAAAATCCCGAGCGGAACGTAATTTAGAAACTCTTTTTGTAAGTTCGCTTAAAGGGATTTGAGGATAATAGTCCAATCTTTTAGGCTTGGCGTGGCGCACCTTAGAGGTGATTTCAAAAACGTAGTTTAAGTAATAATTTATTATAGTGTTATTCTCGTCATATTGTTTAATTTGTTTTAATACACGTATGCACTCTTCATAATCAGCGCTGTTAAAGGCACTAAAAGCATATAATAATAAAATATCAGCAGAACAATTTTCCGTTACAATTATAAATTTTTTGAGCCAGTTGTATGCGTACTTATCTTTTTTTATCTCACAAAAGGTAGAAGCAATTTTAAAAAGGTCGGCGGAGTCATTGGTGTCTACGGCGTTTAGTTTTTGTGCGATAACTTCGCACTCCTCCTTGTTGCCCGATATATAATGCGCCATTGCCAAATTGCTTAAAGCAAATATATTATTATTGTCTAATTCATATGCGGCTTTCGCATATTGCAACCCTTGCTGAACGTTGTTTTTTAAAAGGTAAGCAAAGGCGATGTTGTTTTTTGCATCGCTGTCTTGAGGAAAAGCATCCTCAATTTCCTTAAAAATATCCAATGCCTGTTCTATCTTGCCCGAACGGATAAGCTGGCTGGCTTTATACTGCAACTCCTCCGCATGTTCTTCTGTTAAGGGATGAATAAGAGCAAACCCTTTTGTTTTTGTGGTTAAAATACTACTTTCTGATGTTTCAAGTTCGATACCGTCAGGGTTTAATTCTGAATAACGTTTAAAATAATACCCTGCTAAATTCCACCTGCTTAATGCATAGTAATTTTCGCCTAACATAAGCAACACTTCGTAGTCATTTGGATCAATTGCTAAAAGCTTAAATAAAATATCATTGCTCGCCTTATATTGCTCTGCATCAGCTAATTCGTCCGCTAAAGCGTATAGAGCGTCTTTATCGTTGGGGTTTTTGTGTAAAATTCGGCGTATTAAAGAGACAGCCTTTATGTGCTGTCCCTCTTGAGAGTATTGAGCCGCCATATCAAGTAGCATGTCGGCATCTTCTGTAAACCGCAATAATTTCCCTTGAGCCAAAACGTTTCTCCTATTTTTTACTGATATTGCTTTTTACGTTTTATAACCTTCTTTTCGACAGGGTGGTAAATGGAGAATATTTTCATCATATGAGACTGCCAAACAAGCACTATATAAAACAGACCAATCATAAGGAAAATGACCGCCATAATTATTTGCAACTGTCCCCCTCCGAAGATAAGCAAAAGGTAAATAGGCACTAACGATATAAGGAAGTTTATTAAGGTGGAAACAAAATACTTCCACATTAAAGCCCATGCTGTTTTTATACTATCCAAAAAGCCCTGCTTATAGGTTGCAGTCACGCTGAAAAGCGTAAAAAGGTAAATACAAATAAGAGCAAAAATTATCCATGCAATTATCTGCAAACTAACCCCTCCAAAAGAAGATAAAGTAGCGGCAAAAATGTTTAGCTGTATGAGTCCAAATAAAGCAGACGAAAGTATAGCAAAACCTACAAATACAATAAGTCCGCATTGATATATACCAATAAAGAAGGGTTTAATTACCTTTATCCTGCCCGTCCAAAAGGCATCACGTATTATGCATATTCCGCCAGCAAACGCCAAAGAAAAGGCACACAAAGAAGGTATGCTATATAGCCAAAGCTTTGTTGAAAAACCGTTTAACATATTTTTGGCATACGCAGTTAATCCCGCCCAATAAGTAAAGCCAAGACCCAACGATCCATTAGCGGGGATGGTGCTGTTAAACGCTGAAGTATC
>CALLXO010000026.1 GCA_937875645.1 uncultured Clostridia bacterium | reverse complement strand
ACATAATCCGGTATAACGCTTGTTTTACAGCCTGCTATTAAGGCATTGTCAGATATGCGTATCAAGCAGTCACCGTCACTTTTGTATACTGTGTTACCCTTTGATACAATTATTGACGTCAGGCTTTCGCAATAATTAAAAAAATCCTCTTCTATTTTTTTTAATGATGACGGCAAGACGATACTTTCAAGTTTTGAGCAATTCCCAAAAACATTAACACCTATGCTTTCCAGCCCTTCAGGAAGTGTAATATTTTTTAAGGCAGAGCAGTAAAATGCGCGACCTTTTATATTTTTTACTGAGCTTGGAAATACAACGTCATATAAGCTGCTGCATTCATAAAACAAATTACTTTCAATAGTTTCAAGGTAAAAAGGCAGCTTTACTCTTTTGAGGTTTGTACAACCTTCAAAAGTGCTGCTGCCTATTGCTTTTATAGTATCCGGAATTAAAATACTTGTCAATTCCGTACAGCCTATAAATGCGCAGTTCACAATAGAAGAGATAGGATGAAAAGCGGGGATAACCATTTTGCCTTTTATCTCTTTTTTGTCTGTAACGCCAATCTCATAGGCGGTATTGTTGTTTATTGACCTAAGCCCCCAACCTTTAAGCAATTTTATCTCATGTTGTATTGTTTGCGACCAAGCCGAAGAGATATAATTTTTATAATCTCCCAATGCAGTTACTTTTATGGTGTAGGCTTTTGGTGCGGAAGTAATTAAAAAAATATCTAAATTGTTGTTAACTGTTTCATACTCGATCCCGTCAATATCCACAACATAGCCTTCGGCGTTTTCTACCTCATCCCACATTAAAACCTCATCGACTATCCTTAGTGATGCGGGCACAGCTAATTCCTTTCTTTTGGGCGTGCAGGCTACTGATAAGCAAGCGCAAACTACTATTAGTAGCGACAATACTAAAAATTTCTTTATTTGTTGCTTCATTAAGCTAAACCTCCTTATATTTTGCAGGCTGTTGAAACTTTACAGCTGCAACAGCCCCGCTTAGCATGGAATAATCTAAACGAATGCTAACCTAAACCATCGTTATACCAACCGTCATTATATCCAAAAAAGTATTCATAATCTTCTTCATTCATAAATAACTGCCAGCCGCTTATATTAAATTCTATTCCATTGCCTTCCTCTAAAATATCTATCATCCAACCGCCCGGTCCTTGAAAAATAGCTTTGTGTGTTATGACGCATCTGCCCGACCAATTATCATAATTAGATAGGTCTTGTCCGTTTAAAAATTCTTGCATTATAGTTAAAATGAGGGGGTAATTGTTTATCCGTTGTCCTGCCATATATACATTAGGTGCTAAATATTCAATCATTGAATATTCGTTGGAATTAAAAATAAAAATAGGAAAATAATTTTGTACGTAATTTTGGAGGTCATTCAAAAACCATATCCATTCTTGCGAATAATCTTCCCCCATCCATGTAGCTCCTATTGCATATATGCGTTCGTTTATTAAGTAGCTTTGATAAAACTCCGTGTAATCATAACAATAATATTCCCTTCCCTTAACAGCATCAAAAAACCTATTGCCGCCAAGATGACATATTATTTTAATGCCGTTATCGTGCAATACCCTTGCATTCGAAAATCCTTGTCTTTGGATTTCATCTTTATACACCGCTCTTATATATTTAATAAAATAATACTTAAAAAACCAACTTTTAGAGTATCCCTGCTCGATATTCTGCGAAAAACTTAAATCAATAAGAAAAGTACAACCAAATATTTTTTGATCTCTGCATTCATTGACAGCTCTATATAATATATTAGCTATGAATACAGTTAATTGATCGGTATTTATGTGAATATCTACATAGTCCAAAAAATCATTATGTGTAAAAAATCTCATTTCGTCCGTGCCGCATATAAACATGATTTCGCAGTTATTTGTTTTCATTGTATAAAATATACCTCGTAACTTATCAACTATCAATGAATTATCCGCATAGTCGATTTGCTCTCTAAATCCATTTCGCATCTCAAATATAATATAAGCATCTTTATCTGGTCGCTTACTTCATAAAGCAACTGTATACCTATCAGAACTTCTTCATATGTTGACCAGTATGTAAATTCAATGTCATAACTAGTATTATCTAATAAATAATTATAGTAATCTATACTACCAGAATAATCACTATAATAATAGACTTTTGTATCTTCAGACAGGGAAGTAACATCATCTTTCGCATACGCTTTGGTCACCCCGCCGATAAACGGTATAGCTCCTGATAATATCAGCATAAGAGCTAAAGCTAAACAAATAATACCTTTTTTCAATTTTCTCATTTTTGTTTCTCCTCTAAATTAAATTTTTTTAGTTAATTCTAATATAAAGTCCTTATGCAGCAAAATTCCGTTATGCTAAACACAATAAAAAGCCTTGTTGCGGTTAAAAATTTTACCCGCAAATTTAATTTTTTATTACTCTCATATAACACCACCTCCCGACTTTAAAATAATTGCTACGAAAGAGTACATCCTCAAATTCTCTTTCTATTGCTTTTCTTAAGCCATTACAAAGATTGAACGGTGTGTAATCATTATAATTAACAAAATATTTATTATCTCTTGTGCTTCAAATTGTGGATACATTGTTGAAATGAATTTAACTTCTTCATAGTTTCGGGCAAATGTATCTAAATGCTATTGAACCGCTTATATGTATATATGTTACTATTTTGACAGCAATTTGTCAATAGAGTTGTGAAAATTTCCCACATTATTTTGTTTCTGCACGTATTCACCTTATTTGACTTTAGCCGAAACGTATTTTTCCAACGCTAAGGTGGTGGTGGATAAGTTTCATTACGTTCGCCAATTGTATCGGGCATTAGACAGAATCAGAAAGCGAGGAAGCGTATGCTTTCTTACAAGACAACGGCTACGAATCGTATATTAAGCCGCAAAACTACGAAACACGCAAGACAAAAG
>CALLXO010000025.1 GCA_937875645.1 uncultured Clostridia bacterium | reverse complement strand
ATAATCATCGATAGGATAATCTTTTAATAAAATTTTTATCTCTGCGGCATTCCCCGCCATAACAATATCAAAACCTTTGTTTTTGCGCATAGCTTCAATACAGCCTGCAATAATTTCACGCGGGGCATTGTCGCCGCCGTATATATCCACAACAACTTTCATAACATTTCCCTCTCTAAACTAATTGCTTTATATTATAACTTAAATTACCTATTATTTCAATTGAATAGACAAAAAAAATAAATAGTTTCACTAATTGGCAAAATGTTTCACAACAACAAAAAGCGGGTAAGGTTACCCGCTGTATTTGTCTGTGTCTAAAGAATGCCGTTAAGTACTAAAAGAAATTACTTCTTTTCTGCTTTTTTTACGATAACTTCTCTCCCGTCATAAAAACCGCAAGCCTTGCAAACGGTATGGGACAAAATTTTAGCGTGGCACTTGGGACATTCTGCCAAATTCGGCGTGCTAAGCTTCCAGTTTGCCGATCTGGTGTGTTTCCTCTGTTTAGAGGTTTTACGTTTTGGTACTGCCATTTTTAGCCTCCAGATTTAAATACAAAATACTTTAGTATTATAACCGCCAAAACATATGTTGTCAAACATTTACGACTAAATATTTGCTATCCTCTGCTGTTAATTACACAAAAGTATGAGCATACAAACTTACTTTTTTGTAATTGCGCCTATTACTTCTTCAACAGGCAACGCAAAAACAATGCCGTTGCCCTCTTGGTTTAGACCCGCTTGTTCGCTTATGGCTTTCATAATTGCCTTTTTATTTTCCGTCTCTGTCAAAATAAGCACCAAATCTTTTTCCGGCTGAATTTCCATCCCCATAAAACTATGCGTTTCCGTTTTCCCTGTGCCTCTTGCGTGCACAATAGTGCCGCCTTTTGCGCCTTCCTTTTTGGCAGCTTCCATTACTACGTCAGAAAAGCCTCTATTTACTACTATCATAACAAGACAATACTCTGTGCATTCCATAAACTATATCTCCTTTTTTTCACCCATAATATATTGTAGCGTTTTTAAATTAGATACGCTGTCCAGCTGAATTGTAAATGCTATACCACTGTTTTGCTTATTAATATCTAACTCCTCTGTCAAGGTATTGAGCAGCGGCAAAACGCTTTCCTCTGAAATAAGACCAAATACAATATCCTTTGAAGTTTCGCTTAAACCCAAATAATCATGCAACGCTTGGTCGGCAGTACCAAAGCCCAAAGAAGCAAATTGGCAGTTTGTTTGCATTTCCTGCAAAATCCTGATAACTCTTTTGCCTTTGCCCTTATTGACAATTGCCACAAGCATTTTAATTTTTGGGATGCTCTTGTTTTCCATAATTTCTCCTACCTTTTTCAGGTTAATATCTTATCAATTTCAACTGACTCGTCTTTTCCTATTCTTTTTTTTATGCATTTATGTTTTCAATTACAATCTCATTCTGTCTGTTTATCTTCTTGTAAATCATTGTTAGTATTTTCATAAATTTCATCCTTTTCCGTATTGGGATAAAATTCTATTGGTTCATCTTCTTGCTGTAGTTGTATTTCTTCACGCTGATTTTCAGTCGAAGAAATAAGTTCTACCAATTCACATTGCGCGCCTTCCGCAACGACTGCTTTTTGTTTTATATTAAATTTCATCTTATATATTAAGCCAAAAGCCTGAATAGTAAGTAGCGGTGCCATAGACACCATAGCGACAATTCCAAAAGCATCCTGCATAATGTTTCCGCCCGCAGCAGAGCAAGCGCCTATAGCAAAAGGCAAAAGAAAGGTAACCGTCATAGGTCCTGACGAAATGCTGCCTGAGTCAAAAGCAATGGAAGTGAACATAGAAGGCACAAAAAATGTAAGCAACAACGAAATAACATACCCTGGCAAAATAAAGTACCAAATGCTTATGCCAAAGAGTATCCTTAGCATAGAAAGTGCAACGCTTGTCGCCACTCCCAGCGATAAACATATAAGCATAATCTTTTTTGAGACCGCTCCGCCTGTTAATTCCTCCACTTGTTTAATAAGGATGTGTATTGTCGGTTCGGCAAGAATAATAGCCAAACCTATAACAAACCCCAGAGGTATCAGTATCCAGTTATAATTCAACATAGACAACTGCGCTCCCAGCAGCATGCCCACAGGCAAAAAGCCTACGTTTACTGCCATTAAGAATAGACAGAGTCCTATATATGTGTAAACTAATCCTATAGTAATCTTAATTACTTTGTTTTTTGGATATTTAAATGCAAAAATTTGATACAGCAGAAAAACAATTATAATAGGCGCATATGCCAAACCCACATCTAAAAAATATTTAGGCGTTTGAGTTAAAAACTGCATTAAGATGTTGCCGGTTACCGGATCCGCCATGCCGGTGGAGAAATCTTTAATATTAAAAATTATAGCCATCAGCATAACAGTAAGTATTGGTCCTACTGTACACAGGGCGATTACCCCGAAGGAATCGCCTTCTTTATTTGATGATGATTTTACGGTAGACATACCTATGCCCAGTGCCATTAAAAATGGGACAACAATAGGCCCTGTCATAACCCCGCCCGAATCAAAAGCCATAGGCACAAAATTATCGTTTATAAAAAAAGCAATTATAAAAATGACGGCATAGGATATTATCAAAATAGTGGATAACTTAATGTTGAAATGAATTTTGATATAATAAACAATTAGCATTATGCCTACGCCAATTGAAATGGTGACCAATAAAAGCACAGAAGGTATAGTATGAAGTTGCGCAGCAAGCACTTGTAAATCTGGCTCAGATATACTGATAACAAAACCAAGCACAAACACAATAATCATCATTAACCAAGGTTTTTTGCCTCTTGATATGTTTTCGCCTATGCTTTCCCCCATAGGCATCATAGAAATATCTACCCCTAAAGTAAAAAAGCTCATTCCGATTATTATTAATATTGTAGAAATTACAAAGCCAATTAATGTTTGACTGTCAATATCAACGATTGTAAAACCTAACAGCAAAACAATTAAAACGATAGGAAACACTGATAAGAATGATTCTTTTAACTTAACAAATAGATTTTTAAACAATTGACACGCTCCAAGTATAATTATAATAATACAATATTTTTCAATTTATTATATACAGTATAACAATTTTTAGAAAGAAAAGTAAAGCGTTTAATCGCTCAATAAAAGCTGAAAATATGTAACTGCCTTTTATTTAACTAGCATATACTTTTGTTACGTCTTAATTGTATAATTAAAATATTGGTTAGCCTAACGCTACATCTAATATCATCATTACTACAAATCCAATAAGAACTCCCCAAGCTCCTAAATGCGGATTTTCGGCAATTTTTGTATCAGGGATAAGCTCCTCAGCAACCACAAAAAGCATCGCTCCTGCTGCAAACGCTAATAGCCACGGCTGCAAGACTGCGACAAAAGCAGCAAGAAAATAACCTAATACAGCAAAAACCGGCTCTACCGACCCGCTCCCCATTCCGTATAAGAAAGCTTTTGTTCTGTTGCCTGTTAATTTTAACATAGGCAAAGATACAGCCGCTCCCTCAGGAAAGTTTTGCACTCCTATGCCAAAAGCTAAACCAAAAGCCGTCATAAAGGCTGCATTTTGTCCCGTTGCTGCCGCTACACCAAAGGCAAACCCAACAGCTAAACCCTCCGGTATATTATGCAAAGTGACTGCTAAAAAAAGTTTAAAGTGTTTTTGATATTCTTTTTGATTTTTTGTTTCATTTTTTAAAGTATTTTTTACAATGCTGTCCAAAAACACTAAAAAAACTCCGCCTATGAGAATGCCTGTAGCCGCCGGCAGCCATTGTAGTTTTCCGTAGTTTTCCGACGCATCAATTGCAGGTAGCAGCAGCGACCAAATGGAAGCCGCAATCATTATCCCCGAAGCTAACCCTAATAAAAAAGTGTTTGCCTTATTTGACATATTTTTTTTAAGGAAAAAAACCATTGCTGCGCCTAATGTTGTCATAATAAAAATAAAACTGATTCCGAAAATTGTAATCCAAGTATTGTTCATAATTCTCCATTTGTACGGAATTTATAATTCCCCCCTACAAATCTATGAAAATTTCGGAAAAACTGCTAATTTAATTTCAAGTAAATATATTTTCTTTTTAACAAATAACAATAATTTGCGTTTTTACATAGTATGTTTAATGGAAACAGCTATGATTAAAATCAGTTTATGTATGATTGTCAAAAACGAAAGTGATAGCTTGCGGCGTTGTTTAAACAGCATCAAAGACGCTGTAGACGAAATAGTAATCGTTGATACAGGTTCGACTGACGATACAAAAAACATTGCTTATGAGTTTACCGACAGAGTATATGATTTTGTGTGGATTGACGATTTTTCGGCAGCTCGCAATTTTTCCTTGAGTAAAGCAAGTTATGATTATATTATGTGGTTAGACGCAGACGATGTCATTACGGCGGAAAACACAAAAAAACTGCTACAACTCAAACAAACCTTAACAGCTGATACGGCAGTCATTTATATGCCTTACGCAACAAGTTTTGACAGTAGCGATAGAGTAACCTTTACTTATTTTAGAGAACGGCTGGTAAAAAAGGCAAATAATCCTGTTTGGGTGGAGCCTATTCACGAAGTTATTAATATTGTAGGAAAAACTTATTTTAGCGACATTATTATTGAACATCGCAAATTGCAGCCTAATGCTGTGGACAGAAATCTTAAAATTTTTGAAAAACAACTCGCTCAAGGCAAAAAGCTGTCAACGCGACTTAAGTTTTATTATGCAAGAGAGTTGATGTACAACAACAGAACGCAAGAGGCTATAAAAATTTTTGAAGATTTTTTAGACAGTAAAAAAGGCTATAAGGAAAATTGCATTACAGCTTGCAGAGATTTATCATATTGTTACCAAAAGCTTTTTGATAACGAAAAAGCTAAGTTAGCGGCGTTAAGAGGACTATTATTCGCATCAGATAGAGCAGAAATATTTTGCCGTATAGGAGAGTTATTTTTAGCAGAAAACAAACTTGACGATGCGCTTTTTTGGTATCAAATTTCGTATAACACAAAAAAACCAATAAATTCGCTGGGGTTTATTGAGTCTGATTACTATGGGTTTATTCCCGCAATGCAACTGTGCCTTATTTATTTTAAAAAAGGTGATACGTTATTATCAAAAAAATACAATGAGGCGGCAGGCAAAATAAAGCCTTATGCAAAAGAGTATCTATTTAACAAAGTGTATTTTGAATCATTAGAAAAAGAGGTGTAATATGTTTTTTAATTGCAGACCAATTTGCTGTCCGTCGCCACCCCCCTGCTGCCCGCCTTTTCCTTTTCCTGTAACGAGGACAATTATTGCAACTGGACCTACTGGACCGACAGGACCTACTGGCCCCACAGGACCGACTGGGGCTACTGGTCCTACTGGTGCAACAGGACCCACGGGCGCAACTGGTCCTACAGGCGCAACTGGTCCTACTGCGCCGAGCATTTATCCGCAACCGCTGAAAACCGCATGAATAGGGGCTTTCAGCAATACAAATCAAAGCCGCTGAAACGATGAAAATATCGATTCAGCAGCTTT
>CALLXO010000024.1 GCA_937875645.1 uncultured Clostridia bacterium | reverse complement strand
CAGGGACGTCGCCTGCGCCAAAACAAGGGCCGCAAAACGCCGTTTTTAATATAGCGCCTGCCTCCAAAAGTGTTTGCGCCGCTCCGTTTGCGGTAATTGCGATATTTATCGGCATACTGGCAGGATAAACAGAAAGAGCAAAATAATCGTTGCCTGTAGACCCGTTTTTAAGGATATTTGCCGATTGACAGATATTTTCATAAAGTCCGCCGGCACATCCTGCAATTATGCCTTGATCCACCATAATTTTGCCGTTAACAATTTTATCCATCATGTTAAAGTTAATCTTATCGCCGAATTGTTTCTGTACATTTTTTTGCACTAGGCTAAATATATCACCTGCGTTTAATTGCAATTCCTTAATAGGATAAGCGTTGCTGGGGTGGAAAGGCAACGCTATCATACATTGCGCTTTACTTAAATCAATATTAATGACACTATCATAATAAGCAACAGGAAGAGGACTCATCTCTTTATAGTCTTGGGCAATTCCGTGAGTTTTATAATAATCCTCGACTTTTTCGTCAGTAATCCATATGGAAGACAAGCACGTCGTCTCCGTTGTCATAACATCAATGCCGTTGCGGAAATCTACACTCAAGTTTTTTACACCCGGCCCTGCAAACTCTAAAATCTTGTTGTTTGCAAAACCGTTTTCGAATACTGCTTTAACTAAACTTACAGCAATATCGTGAGGTCCTACGCCGTGAGGCACGTCACCGGTAAGCCACACCAAAACTACTTCGGGGGCGGTTACGTCGTAAGTATTGCTTAACAGTTGTTTGACAAGTTCGGGTCCGCCTTCGCCTACGCCCATAACTCCCAATGAGCCATAGCGTGTATGGCTGTCGCTGCCTAAAATCATTCCGCCGCATTTCACCATTGCCTCACGCGCGTATTGGTGAATGACAGCTTGATTGACAGGCACATAAATGCCACCGTATTTTTTTGCTGCGCTTAATCCAAAAATATGGTCGTCCTCGTTGATTGTGCCGCCTACGGCGCACAAGCTGTTGTGGCAATTTGTCAGAGCATAAGGAAGGGGAAATTCCGTCAAGCCACTTGCCCTGGCGGTCTGTATTATGCCGACATAAGTAATATCATGCGAAACGAGCGCATCAAATTTTATGCTCAGCCTTTCTGCATCGTTGCTTACATTGTGAGCTTTCATAATCTGATACGCTATTGTGCCGTTGCGTGATTGTTTTTTGTCGGGCATTCCGACAGCATCCGCGGACACCATTTTTTTACCGTCTAATAGATAAGCGCCCTGTTGCTGTAAAGTTATCATTTTTTACTCCTTTATTATTTTATTTTTTGCATTTTTTTATTTTCTTTGTTTATCTCATACAAAAAAAGCGTGAGACTTAATAAATCTGCGCTGCCGCCGCAACTGATGTTTTTTTCGATAAACCACTCGTTTAATCGTTGCGCCGAGGTGACAGAATAATCTTCAAATAGCTTTGCGCACTTTTCCTGTGCTAATAATAGCGTATCGTAATCACTGCGGTAAATAATATTAACGTCCTCTGTCTGTGCTGCTATTTTAGCAAGCAGGCGGCTGTGTGCTTGGTTTTTATCGTGGATTTTATATAATTTATCTAAAAGAGGAACGTATATTTTAATTACCTCTTCGTATCCTCTCTCGCCTAACCCTCTTGCTCCCAAAACGCCGTACTTAATATACATTTGTTCGCCGTGAGTGGGAAACTCCTTTTGTGTAACGGATGCAAATTCCTTTTTGCTCAATTTGTAACACATTGTTTTGATTGTTTGGCTGATATTACTTAGTGTTACCTCTTTTTGTTTTGCTAAAAGGTATCCTATTGCCGAACACGCTAAGCCCAAACAAAACAGCGCGCCCTTATGGGTATTTACGCCTTTTGTTGCTTCTAACATAGCTTTTTCGGCTTTCCTTCCTAAAGGGCGTAACACTGCAAGTAAATCGCTCAAATCGCTTTTGTCTGCATTAAAAAAGGCGTATTCTGCAAATTGTCCAAAGTGCTGTTTAAGGGCGGCAATTGCATTAATAAACGTCTTATAATCCATATCGCTATGACTGCCACAGCTAATTGGACATACTAAACCGTATTTGGGGGTAGTATGTAGCTCCTGCGTCAGCGCTTTTTCAGCTTTATACGATATTTCGTTAATTATTTTTTTATCTAAGGTCATATATTTTTTTATTGCACGCTATTATTTTTAGGTTTTAGGTAATCGCTTTTTTCGCTCATTATAAACTCATAAGTAGAAAGTGGGACAAAGGGCTTTGTATCTTCCGCTTTACCGTTTCTTATTAATTTGCGCACTTTGCTTGCTGATACAATTTCGCCGTATAAAGCAAGCCTTTCTATCTCTTTTAGCGTTATACCGTATTTAGCTAATATTTCCTTTAATCGCACATTATAATCAGCAGTTACTTTATCAGCAGGTTCGGTCCCTACAAAACGCATGGTTATGTTAAGTGCTTTTGCTATATGATTTCCAAATATATCGGCGTCAAGTTGAGAGCAATTTATATCAATAAGCTCTTTTTCCTTCAAAAAATAGGTAGGAAAAGTTGCATTGCTTACTATATATTTACCCCCTTTAATTACCCTTACGTTTGCTAAGTCGGCGACTCCCTTTTGCACTAAACTGTATCTGTCCTCAAATTTTACCGCCGATTTATCTTCCTCCACAACAAATATATAAAGAAAGTCGCATTTTTTCAGTGCGTGTTCCACCAAAAATCTGTGCCCTTTGGTAAAAGGATTGGCGTTT
>CALLXO010000023.1 GCA_937875645.1 uncultured Clostridia bacterium | reverse complement strand
CTTTGGTCACACTTAACACAGTTGCGCCTAATTTATATTCTATATTTCCCGTTGTTACCTTATCAATAAACCTTTGGGCATATTCAGGACCTGTCAGTTCCTCCTTAAAGGTATGCAAACCAAAACCGTTGTGAATACATTGGTTTAGTATGCCGCCGAGATAATCCTCCCTTTCGAGAATAATAATATCAGACACGCCGCCGTTTTTTGCAGCAATGGCAGCGGCAAGTCCAGCCGGACCTCCGCCTACAATGACAAGCTGCTTGTTAAGTGTCATTTTCTATCCCCCTATTAGTAAAGTGCTTTTTTTGCTATCTTTTGTAATTTCCGTCAAAGGAATATTAAGCTCTCGGCTCAGTATCTCAGCAACGCGCGGTGAGCAAAAGCCGCTTTGACACCTGCCCATACCCGCCCTTGTGCGCCTTTTTACACCGTCAAGGTCTTTTGCCCCTAAGGGAGTGCGTATACTGTCAACAATTTCACCCTCGCTGACATTTTCGCATCGGCAGACAATTTTTGCGTACAATGGATTTTTTGCTATTAATGCGGCACGTTCTTCTTCCTTCATCTCGTTTAAATGAGGAATGTCCTTGCGAATTGGATCAAAAGACTTATTAATACTAAGCGCATATTCCTTTGAAATTTGTTCCGCTGCATAAACAGCAATTGCGGGGGCGGCGGAAAGACCCGGGCTATCGATGCCTGCAATATTATAAAATCCTTCTTTTGCCCAACCTATAATAAAATCTCTTTCGCTTGTCTCTCGCGCGCGATTGCCGCTAAATTGGGTTATGATGTAACGTTTGTTAAGTACAGGAACGGAAATTTTGCCTTTGTGATAAACCTCCGACAATCCTTGCGGTGTCGTATCAACATCAGATTTGTCCTCTATATCGTAAGCAGTAGGACCAACAAGAATATTTCCGTGAGTTGTGGGAGTGACAAGTACCCCTTTGCCCATTTTTGTGGGAAGCTGAAATATGGTTGAGTGAATAAGTCCTTTACATACCTTGTCCATAAGCACATATTCGCCCCGTCTCGCTGTTATTTCAAATTTTTTTTCGTTAATTATGTTGTTTATTTCGTCTGCAAATAAACCAGCACAATTTATAATGATATCTGCTGTATGTCTTTCGCCATTATTGCATATTATTTCAAAATCTTTTTGCCTTTGCACAATGTCTACTGCTTGGATACCCATAAAAAATTTTACGCCGTTTTTATGAGCATTTTGAGCATATGCAAGCGTCATCTCATAGGGACTGACAATACCGCTGCTGGGAGCAAATAATGCATAAATGGCATCAGGACTCAAGTTTGGTTCAATTTTGCGGGCGCTTTCCCCGTCTAAAATTTGTAAATCTTTTACGCCGTTTTTAATGCCGTTTTGGTAAAGATTGTAGATTTCCTCTTTGCATTGACTATCAAAACACAAAACAAATGCGCCGTTGCGTTTAAAAGGAAAATCCAATTCCTCAGACAATTTGTCAAACATTGCATTGCCTAAACAGTTGAATTTTGCCTTTAATGTGCCATTTGCAGCATCATGACCGGCATGGACAATGCCCGAATTTGCCTTGCTTGTTCCTTCCGACACGTCAAAACATTTTTCTAAAACAGTAATATCAGCTTTATATCGGGACAGCTCCCGAGCGACCGAACTGCCGACAACGCCTGCACCGATAATAATAATTTTCACCATAATGCCCCTCTCATTTTGATTAAAATATTTGATGCTATTTTAGCATTATTTTAGGCAAATAGCAAGCGTAAAGCTTTATGCGCCCACGCTACCGGAAAAGTGCTCAGCACAATTAAACGCATGCTTTTAAGGCTTTTTGCTGCGGAAGTTTACAAGCTAATATTGTTATTATTTTGCATTTTATAAAAAATATCTAAGGAAATATAAAACCGCCCATGTTACAAAAGTAATAAGAGCGGTTTTAAGGAGAAAGTTATGAAAAACAGAATACGCTGAAGGTAAGTAATGTTGATATAGTTTCTGTATTGTATAAAATTTGATTTACTTACTATTATTAAAAAATACTTTAGTTTTTTTCCTGCATTATCATTAACTCCGAATACACTTTATCGACAATTATATTACTGTTAGGCACAATTTTGTCCGCCACAATCTTTTTAGCAATAAGTGTTTCGACAGTATGCTGAATAAAGCGTTTTAAGGGACGCGCGCCATAAATTGGATCAAAACCGTTGTCTATGATAAACTGTTTTGCCTCTTCTGTTACCGTTACCGATAAGTTTTGCTGAGCCAAGCGACTGTTTAAAGACTCTATCATAATATCAACAATTTTGGCTATCTCATTTTTATTGAGCGGTTTATAGAATACTATTTCGTCTAAGCGGTTTAAAAACTCAGGGCGAAATTGCTGTTTAAGCATCGCATTTACTTGCTCAATTGCCTGCGGAGTAATTTCGCCGTTTACGTTGTTTTCAATAATGATATTGCTGCCAATGTTACTGGTCATTATAATGATAGTATTTTTAAAGTCCACCGTGCGACCTTGACTGTCCGTTATCCGCCCGTCGTCTAACACCTGAAGCAAAATATTAAATACTTCGGGATGCGCTTTTTCAATTTCGTCAAACAGCACCACATTATACGGCTTGCGCCTTACCGCTTCCGTCAATTGTCCTCCTTCGTCATATCCAACATATCCCGGAGGTGCGCCTATAAGTCTTGATACGGCAAATTTTTCCATATATTCGCTCATATCTATGCGGATAAGGTTTTTTTCGTCATCAAAAAGAGTACCCGCAAGAGTTTTTGCCAGCTCTGTTTTACCTAGTCCTGTCGGACCTAAAAACATAAAGCTACCAATGGGCTTGTTGGGGTCACTTATGCCTGCTCTGCTCCTTATAATTGCTTCGGAAACTGTGCTGACTGCCTTGTCTTGACCGATAACACGCTTGTGTAAAATATCTTCTAAATTTAATAGTTTTTCCCTTTCCCCCTCCATAAGCTTGCTGACGGGGATACCTGTCCAGCGGTTGATGATTTTTGCTATTTCCTCTTGTGTAACACGGTCACGAAGTAAATTATTATTGTTGTTTGCTTCCTTTTCGGCTACTTCTAACTGTTTAAGCAAGGTAGGTCGCTTGCCGTATTTCAGCTCCGCCGCTTTATCAAGATTGTATTCACGTTCTGCGTTTTCAATTTCAATATTAATAGTTTCAATTTCCTCACGAAGTTTTTGCACAGCACCTATAGACTGCTTTTCGGCTAACCATTGCGATTTCATTATATTATAACTGTCACGGCACTCGCTAAGTTCCTTTTGAATTTCTGCTAAATGCGCAATACTCAACTTGTCCGTCTCCTTTTTTAGAGCGGCTTCCTCAATTTCCAACTGCATAATTTTGCGGCTTATGTCGTCCATATCAGAGGGCATGCTGTCCATCTCGGTTTTGATGAGAGCACACGCTTCGTCCACCAAGTCAATGGCTTTGTCCGGCAAAAACCTGTCACTTATATAACGGTTGGACAGAGTAGCAGCGGCAATTAATGCGGCGTCTGTGATTTTTACGCCGTGAAAAACTTCATAACGCTCTTTTAGTCCTCTCAAAATGCTGATTGTGTCTTCAACAGAAGGTTCGTCCACCATAACAGGCTGAAATCTGCGCTCAAGCGCCGAGTCTTTTTCGATGTACTCTCGATATTCGTTTAAAGTGGTTGCACCTATGCAATGCAATTCACCTCGGGCAAGCATAGGTTTAAGAATGTTGCTTGCGTCCATTGCTCCGTCAGTTTTGCCTGCACCTACTATTAAATGCAACTCGTCAATAAAAAGAATAATTTTCCCTTGACTCTTTTTTATTTCATTTAAAACGGCTTTTAGTCTTTCTTCAAATTCTCCTCTGTATTTTGCGCCTGCAACCAATGCGCCCATATCAAGACTAAATATTATCCTGTCTTTAATACTACTGGGGACATCCCCTCGCATTATCCTTTGCGCCAAACCTTCCGCTATGGCTGTTTTACCTACCCCTGCCTCACCTATCAAAACGGGATTATTTTTGGTTTTTCTGCTAAGTATCATAATAACGTTTCTAATTTCGTTTTCGCGGCCAATAACAGGGTCAAGTTTTTGCTTTTTTGCTAAAGCCACTAAGTCAGTGCCGTATTTATTTAGCACATCGTAAGTAACTTCGGGGTTGTCGTTGGTGATTCTTACATTGCCACGTATTTTATTGAGTGCCGTCAAAAAGCCGTCTTTTGTCACTCCGTAGTCAGAAAACAGCTTTTTTATTGCGGCGTTGGGTTTAACAAGAAGTCCCAAAAAAAGATGCTCCACAGATACAAATTCGTCCTGCATTTGCTTTGCGGCTTTTTCCGCCTCTACAAGAGCGTTGTTTAAGTCGTTGCTTATATAAAGCTGAGTGCCGCCGCTCATTCGGGGAAGATTTTCTACCAATTTAGTTGCAGCATCCAAAAAAGTATCTGTGTTTATCTCCATTTGGCTGATTAGTCTTTTTATTAAACTTTCCTCATCAAAAAGAAGAGCATACAAAAGATGCTCTTCGTCAAGAGTTGAGTTGCCGTATTCTGTCGCTTTGTTTTGTGCATTGTTTATTACCTGAATTGATTTTTGTGTAAGATTATTAATATTCATATTTCACCTGCCTTATTTTTATTTACCTGTTTTGTTTTTTAACAAACTATATAGGACTGACTTTTAGATTTTTTAAATAGACTTCCTCTATTTTAGGATAAGTTTCCTCTATGTTGTCGAGATTTGTAAAATACATGTTTAAAAGGGTATTAAAGTTTTTTACATAGCATGTTATTAGCTCACTCACCGTTTTAGCGTTGAGCTCATTTGCCTTGCAAATATTCAGTTTGCGAAAAAATTTTTCCTTATCTACAGTGCAGTCAACTTGTCCTAAGTGCTTTTTTTCTAAACTAACAAAAAGCCAATAAAATTTATTGATAGCGTTTAACAACTGCTCTGAAGTGCTTCGGAGCGTTACTTTTAACTCTCCCAAACAATTCTTGTCATTTTTGAACAGCTCTACAGTATATTTAACAGTAGGATTGTATTTATAATTTATTGCAGAACAAATAGACGCAAAGTTATTGGACTGTTGCGCCAAAAATTTGAGCGATTGTGATTTGTCCACAATAGCCTGCATATTACTAACTATATCAGCGGTACGCATCTCGGGAGTTTCAAAGGAAAGAGACTCGGCAATGACAAAGTTTACCATATTGCTGCGACTTAAACCTTTTTTGTAAGCGATTTTATCCAGTAATAGGATAATCTCATCACTTAAAATAAGACTGTAAACACTTTTTGACATTTTTACCTCATGTTAATATTATTATATATCAATTATAAATTTTGTCAAGCTAATTATATAATTTTAAGTGCAAATTATTTTATTTATTACTATTTTATTGTAAGTTTAAGCAAAAACATAATTATCATACATTGAAAAGATAAAAATATTATGTTGACATCGGAATAATGTTATCAATTTATATCGCAAAAACAGATTATTAAAAATAAGACGAAAACAAAAAACTATTTTATAAAAAATTTATATATCTTGTCTTGAATACTCTGTGGCAATATATTTAATAGCCTAAGTTTAAAGCTGTTGGCGATTTTATAGCAAATTTTTGGGTGTTTTTTTGAAACAATTTTTAAGATAAGACGGGCAAACTTAACAGGATTGTTTGCTTTATTTGTCTCGTCATACAAAAGTTTCGCCATTTTTGATAGCTTTTTGCCGTACAAGGCACTCTCATTTAGCAGCCTGTCGAAGCTTTTGTTTGTGTCCTTTAGAATATTCGTCTTAAAACTGCCTGACTGAACCTTAACTACAGATAACGACAGCAACTGTAATTCACGACGTAAGCAATCGTTGTAGCTGTCTAACGCAGTTTTTGATATGGCATAATAACCGTTAAAAGGATGGGGGCTGTATCGGGCTACTTCGCTGGTTATGTTTATTATTTTACTGTACTTCGGTTTTAAAAAACTAAAAAAAGCACGGTTAATTTTATATGCGCCCCAAAAATTGATTTCTAAAACATTTCTGAAGGTGTTTTCCTCTCCCTCTATCATATCCTGCATACTAATTATACCTGCTCCGTTTATTATCGCTGCAAGGGTATCAGTATATTCATGAATTTTTTGTGCGGCATTATTTACAGAATTGTCATCAGTGACGTCAAGCTGAATGGGTATAACGGATAGTCCCTTAAAAGTGGTCTCATTTATAATTTTGTCGCCGGCAAAAACTGTGTAATTATTTTGTGCTAATAATTTTGTAGCAGCATGACCTAATCCGCCAAAGGCTCCGGTAATTAAAATAAATTGCATTATCTGCTCCGTATTATTTTGTGTTTTTTAATTATGCTAATTATAATCTTATAAGCTAAAAATGTCAATAATTGTTTATCTTTAGTAAAACAGTAGTATATTTGTAAAAAATTTTTAAAAGCTGTAGAAAGATATAATAAAAGAAAAGGAGGAATACTATGCTAACTACATTTAAAGCAACAGCAAAAAAACTTAAAGAAGGTATGCAGGTGGAAACTAGTGCCAGAGGTTTTAAGATTATGATGGACGAGCCTGAGGAATTGGGCGGCACAGACATTGCGATGAATCCTGTAGAAGGCGTTTTGTGCGCTTTAGGTGCATGCCAGTCTATTATTGTGGCAGCCTTTGCACGGGCAAAAAAATTTACCTTTGAGGAGTTTTATGTTGAGTTGGAAGGCGACTTAGACCCTGACGGATTTTTGGGTAAACGAAATGATGTTCGGAAAGGCTTTAGCGAAATCCGATTTAAAATGCATTTTAAAACAAACGAATCGCAGGAAAAATGTGAGGAATATGCAAACTTTATAGAAAGAGTATGTCCTGTGGGCGATTGTTTAACTAACGGCGTTAAGCTGGTACGGTCGGGCGTAATAAGAGACTAAATTGGCGATTATCTTTAAGCAGTAAGAGGCAATTTGGCGATTTCTTTAGGTATAGAAAACAAATTTGGCAATTATAGCGGACTTTTCTTTAAATTATAACTAAACATAATGTGGTAAAAAAAATAGTCTAAAAAGAATATGCAAACCGTGTTATTAAAGAAGATGTTACAAGCAAACTTTAATTACGGCAAGGCACACGCCTTGCCGTAATATTTTTTACTAAACAAATCAAATAAGCTAAAATATTTTATATGTAACCAAGTCTGCGCATAACTATAATGTTAATAACAAACATTGCCGATGCTATAACGATTGCAGCAATGCTAAATCCCTTACTTGTATCGAATTTTAATCGCTGTAATGTAATTGTCTAATAACGATTGCAGCAATGCTAAATCCCTTACCTGCTCCATTACGAGATTTTGATCTTGATAATCCTATCCCGCCAAATATCCATCCAAGAAGAGGGGAAAAGAAAGAACAAACAAAACCCGCTATCGCCATACCGTTGCTTTGCTTATAACTTGTTGAGTTTGGGCGTGTGATACAGCCACATTCAGGACAAAAAGTTGAATTTTCATCGACTAATATGCCGCACTTTTTGCAATACATTACAAATCCTCCTATATTTATAATTATTATATCAGAATTTGTATTCTTGTCAATAGTAAATATTAAATATTACAAATTGTTTTTTATTAGCACATCATAGTTTTTTAATGTAAAATGCAGTATCCCGCAACAATAAAATATGGCTTTGTATATTATTTTATATTAATTTTTTAATTTTTTCAGAATATTTAATTTTTGCTTGTACATTTTGCGTATTGTCAAGTATATACTGCCAATCATCTTCAGAAATCTGCTTTCAATTGCATCTCGTTTTTCGCGATAACCCTCTTCAAACTCTTCACATATAAATTTGTTGTTATTCATTTCAAGTCGATAATGTTCTTTTAGCGCATCTGAAGGTGCATTATCATATTCTTTTTTCCAATATGGGTTTTTCATAAACCGCTTAAAACCTTTGTCCATTTTTAACCTTTCTATATATTTTACTTTATATTAAGTTTAGCAGCCGTTCTATTTGCAGATAAAGTTCCTTTACTGTGCTGTCGTTGTTAATTATGCGTGACTTGCATTTAAATTGCTCGTTTTGCATATTTTGCGTATTAATTATGTCCATTACCTCTTTTTCAGTACGCCCATCTCTATCCCTCACCCTTTTGACCGCATTATTAACAGAGGTCTTAATTAGCCAAATTTCCTCAATTAAATGGACAAAGGGCTTGTTAAGCACCTGCAATTCTACAAAAATAACTTCGTCTTTTATACGCAAAATTTCCTCAACCAAAAGCTTTAATATCTTTTGATGAAAGATAGAATTTAATTTTTCCGTTTCTTTTTTATTGCCAAAAACCTTTTCAGCTAATTTACGACGTAAAATTTCACCTTTGTTAACATACTCCTCGCCAAAATTTAATATTATTTGTTCCAGAATAACGCTGTCCTGTGCTGCTTTACGCGATAAGTCATCGCAATCAATTACAGAAAAGCCTTTTTGTTTAAGATATTCCCCCGCCGTCGTTTTTCCGCTGCCAATTGTACCGCATAACGCTATGATTTTTTTGCCCATTTTAGCAAAAATAGAATAATCATTGTTTTTTGCAGTAAGGTCATTTTGTTTCATATAAATTCCCTCCGGTGGAAATATCCACATCAAAAGGTACATTTGTTTTAAAAGCCGATTCCATCTCCTCTTTAAGGATAAGTTTTACCTCTTCTTCCTCCTCTTTATATGCATCCACTATCAATTCGTCATGTATTTGCAAAATAATTTTGCTTTTTAGTTTATTTGCTTTAAAACGATCATATACGTTTATCATTGCTATTTTCATAAGGTCGGCGGCGCTGCCTTGCAGAGGCATATTCATCGCCGCACGTTCGCCAAAAGAGCGCAGAGCATAATTGTTACTTTTTATTTCGGGTATATAGCGGCGACGCCCTAGGATAGTGGTTACAAACCCCTCCGCCTTTACCTTTGCAACACTGCTGTGAAGATA
>CALLXO010000022.1 GCA_937875645.1 uncultured Clostridia bacterium | reverse complement strand
AATATGACACTTTTTGTTCGCCATTCTCATCAACGGACGGCAGAACGGATACAAACGTTCTGCCGTTTTTTGTTATCAAAAGTCGTTAATAGCGGCTTTTTTTTGTTATTATATAGCTCACACAACCTAAATTACTTTATTCATTACTTTATGTTCGCCCTTTACCCTGCACTTTTTTTACTCTGTGGTTTGAACTTATGCATTAAATTTACTTTTTGTTTTGTTTCAATCTTGAAAAATACCGCAAAATCAAGCCTTACCACTTATTGTTCGGTGTCTTTTTTTGAATAGTAATTTTATTCAAGTTTTGAGGTTTTTTATTCAAGTTTGACGACGCAAAAAAGGACGACGGTGGACAACCCACACATCGTCCTTTATTTCCATATATAATTATATTTAAGTTTAGACTGTCACCGCCGCTACCTCTGTACCATCCTTTAATATAAATATTATATCGTCGCGTTTCTTAATGAATACTGTATCTACAAGTCGGGTGAATACATCCCTATCGAATTCTGTTTGTGCGCCTGTTTCGTTTAGAAAGTCAGTGACCACGGCTTGAAAGGCTACGTTTAAAGTTGTCGCGTTTTTCTGCTCTGCTATAATCTTACGCTCTAATTATAGAATCTTGAGCTTTGCCATAACATTGTGGCATTCTATGTACTTTCCGCATCTGTTTCGCTTCCTTGCTGCTATTTTAGTGCTTGTCGTCGTATATGGCATAGATGGTTCTTTGTCCAGCATCCGTTACAGTGTATCTATATTGATTTTCATAGCTGAGAATATCACCATTGGAGTCAATCCAGTGTGAAAAAGTTGAATTACTCCTTTCTTGTGCCGTAACTTCGTACATGTTGCCTATCATAACAACGCTTACCGAAATAGAAAAGGTGCTGTCGCCTTCTTTCATAAGAGCCCTTATAAATTGCGCTTGGCTCTTTTCAACAAAGCTAACATAAAACCACTTTTCTTCGCCAGCCCCAAATGCGGTATCCCTGAAATGCATTTTTGCAGAAAACGAATAAACATCAGAAGGAGAAACAAAGCTATATCCAATAGAATGCACTAAGTTGGGCACATCGCTGTCAGCCTGCATAAACCCGTAATTCATTATATAATAACCTTCAGCAGCTTTGATTTCAATATCGAAATTGCGCTCACCCACAGCAAACTCTGGGTAATTAACTGTTCCGCCGTCCGAGCCATCACCGCCATAAGTACTAACATCTACTCTAACGGGTATTATTTTGTCGGTAAAAATAGGAGTGACCTCGCATGAGGTAGCATGTGAATCTAAGACGATGTAAAGCTCTTCGTCATAGGGCGAATAAGCCTCACGTCCTTCGTATTGAATAAGCCATTTGTGCAAATAAAAGCCTTCGTTTGTGGTATATTTTATCTTATAGCGTGTTCCCATATCTGGCCACTTTTCAGTAGATTCAAACTCTGCAACGCCGCCTTCCGATGACAATATTTTGAGGTCGTGTTTTTGCCATGTGGCTTTAACTGTATATTTTTTATTGATGATGGTATCTTCCGAAAACGGCTCTCCATTGACTTCCCAGCCCGAAAACGAATACCCAAGGCGATAAGGCTCAGGCATAGCGTAGGCATGCGCACTTATACTTTTTCCCTTTTCAATGGACAGGGTGTATGGTTTTGTATAATTGTCAGCCTCAGGGTATATAAAGCTAACCTTTTTCATCCCATTATCGGAACAAGAGCATATTGTTATAGAGCAAACAATAATCAGAAAACAAATTACGGAACGTTTAACTTTCATATCTTTACCACCTTTTTAAGTTGCGCAAAATTTTTGATTGTTACTTATATTTCAAATAATTTATAGCCAGATAACGCAAGAAAATCCTTGTCAAGCTTTTTTATCTGTGAGGGATACTTAAAGTAAAATGAACTATTAAAAGTTGTTTCATCCTTAAAAGTTATTACCAAATATGACGTGCCGCCGTCATCTATTACCTTATCTGTTTTATAATGTTTTTCCAATAGAAAAATTCCATGTGTTTTTATGTTTTTTAAATGTTTCTACTTTTTCCTTTGTTAGATTTGCTTTAACTTCATATTCTTCTGTACCCCATGTTTTCTCCGAATATGTCATTTTGTCAAAATCATAAATTTTATAGCCGCAATCCACACCCCAGCCATCAACTGAATAATAAAGAATTGTTGCAATTTCTTTATTGTCATATTCGGTCTCTTTTACGCAAGCAAACAGTAAACAGCTACTAAGCAATAATAGCGATATTGTCACAATGATATTCTTTTTCATGATACCCCCATTGTACTCATAATTTCTGTGTTATTCAATAATTTTTATGATATTACCTGTTTGTGTCCATTTAAGATAATGTATTATGTTACGATATTATTCGTGATTACAGTAAAAGAATTTAAAGTTTTTATATTGTATTCTCACATCTGATTACTAATGCATGAGTGTAATTATCAATTGTAGAATTTACAATATTATATCACAATTACAGGTGTAAAACAATAGTTTCTAAAATTTTTAATTATATTCTAATGTAACTTGTTACTGCTACTACCTCTGTCCCATCTTTTAATATAAATATTATGTCCTCCCTGCTTTTGATGAATATTGTATCTACAAGCCTAGTAAATACATCCTTATCGAATTCTGTTTGTGCGCCCGCTTCGTTTAAGAAATCAGTGACCACTGCTTGAAAGGCTATGTTTAAAGTTGTCGTGTTTTTCTGTTCTGCTATTAAATCACGCTCTGCAAATAGTAAGTCAAGACTCGTCATGACCTCACGACTCTCTCTATTATATTGTTCTGCATCTATTTCACGACTTCCTCGTTGTTTGTTTAGTTCCAAAATCCGCGCTTGCAAGCTCTCAATTTGACCGTCTATTTTATTGAGCTCATCATTATCTAAATTCTCGCCTGATTCTATTAACGCTTCGTTTACCGCCTCTCCGACAATTGCTATTATTTCGTCGCGGTTTCCTACTATGTCGTTGAGTGTGCGGACGAATGCTTCCTCTAAATATGTTTCTTTAATTGGTAGCGCTTCGCAAAGTGCCGCGCTCTTTATATGCTGTTTGCAAACCCACATACCTATACCGCGCGCTTGGTGCCGTCTATACCCCGCGCCACAACAGCCGCATTCAATCTTGCCGCTAAAAGCATACTGTCCTGAATACCTGCCCTTGCCTGTTTCTTCTGTGCTGCGAAGTGAAACTCTGCGCTCCATTTCCGCTTGTACTGCATCCCAAGTGGTGCGGTCTATAATGGCGGGATGATTGTTCTCGACATATTTTTGTGGTGCTTGACCCGTATTCTTGATGCGTCGCTCTGATAAAAAATCGCGGGCGTATGTCTTTTGAAGTATTACGTCGCCCATATATTTTTCATTCTCTAAAATGCTTTTAATCGTGGAAGTCATCCATAAACCACTTTTATTTGTGTTGTTTGGCGGTGTTATATCCTGCTGAGCAAACTCGCGTATAATCTCACGATAGGTGCAACCTATTAAATACTTAAAATATAAATCGCGTATCACTTCCGCTTCAGGCTCGTAAATCGTTATATTCTTATTTTCGTCTTGTCTGTACCCATATAAAAGATTGAAATTATAAGAAACCTCGCCAGCTTCAACTTGTTTTTGTCTGCGCCATCGAATGTTAGTTGAAATTGAGCGGCTTTCGTCCTCTGCTAAACTTGCATATATATTAAGCACCATATCGCACTTACTGTCTAAGCTGTCGATGTTTTCTTTTTCAAAGAATATTTTTACACCCTTTTCCCGAAGTTCGCGAACTGTCGACAATGCATCCACAGTATTTCGGGCAAATCTTGAAACGCTTTTGACAATTATTAAATCTATCTTATCATTTAGTGCGTCGGCTATTAATCTGTTAAAATCTTTACGTCTGCGCAGCTTGGTTCCCGTTATGCCTTCGTCAGAGCAAACTCCTTATGGACAATTCCCCAATGCCTAAAAAAATGGCGTGAACCCCTCAAAGTTCACGCCGTTATCCTTTATAAGCTGTTTTTCCACTTGCACTTGCTATGATTGGCTCATCCTCTTGTGGCATTGCACCGATGTAGTTGTACACAATCCTTATGTTTTGTCTCTTTTCATCTGCCCAATGCGAAAACCTCCGAGGGTTTACCATCACCGTTTCTCCGACTTCAATCCGCTCGATGAATTCGCTTACAACCTCGGCGCTCAATTCCTTAATCTCCGTGAATCTCTTAACCATCCGCAGAAACTTGTCAATGCCCTGTGTCTGTGCTTCAGCTTGCTCAAGCACTGGGCGAAGGGCATCTATTTTTACTGTTAGCTCAGTCTGCTCCTGTTCGTATTTGCCGAGCATTTTGGCAAACCGCTCCGAACTAAGCTCTCCGCTGACCTTGTCCTCATAAATTTGAGAAATAATGTTGTCGAGCTGTTGGATGCGATTTTCGGCTTTGCTATACTCCGTTTTTGCCTTTCTAATGCTTTTCTCATTATCTTTTTGAGCCTTTTTGCCCGCCGTTTCAACGAAGCTGACCTCTTGGTCTTTCGCAAGAGCAAACACTCGCTGTATGTCGGTAAGCACGAGCTGTTCGATTATTTCCTGACGGATTGAATGCGGTGTGCAATTGCCAAAACCGTCCGAATTTGCTCGGCTCTGTCTGCAAATGTAATAAACATACTGCGCTTTCGCACCGTTTGCCCGCCGTTTGATATGGAGTTTACTGCCGCAGTCTTCGCAATAAAGCCTCCCATTCAAAACGCCCATGTCACCGAGCTTTGTCGGTCGCCTGCGTCCGTCTCG
>CALLXO010000021.1 GCA_937875645.1 uncultured Clostridia bacterium | reverse complement strand
TTTTTTATTTTGCACCTACTTATTAAGTATAGTATTCAAAATATTTTTATCCTTAAAAATATGTTAAAACAGTCTCAACAAATATCTCATCTTTACTTTTAAAATGAGCAAACATATGTTATAATACGCTATAACAAATATGTACCCGTAGCTCAACGGATAGAGCGTTGGACTCCGACTCCAAAGGCTGCTGGTTCGATTCCAGTCGGGTACACCAAATTTTTTACACTGCAAAAAGTATATTGCAGTATTTTTTTTGTAGTTTTATAAATCTTTTTGCAGTTTTTTTGCAAAATGTATTGTATAGGGGAATTAAAAAGATAATTGACTGTAAAAAAAAATTGTGATAAGATAAATGGACTTATGACAATAGAAAAAAAGGAAATGATAAATACAGCGGAGGATACTCTTAAAAAAGGCGAAGAGCTTTTTGATGCGGGAGATTATTCTTCTGCCGTCAAATATTTTGAGAAGTCGGCACAAGAGGGTGAGACAAACGCTTTTCTTCGACTTGCCGACTGTTTTCTTTACGGCAAAGGTGTAAAAACGGACAAGGGAAAAGCTTTTAATCTTTACACGCAGGCGGCACAAGAGGGCAACGCCGAAGCACAGTATATCCTTTCATTGTGGTATTCTGACGGCATAAATCAGCCTGCAGACCTTCAGAAGGCGTTATTTTGGTGCTTTAAGGCACTACAACAAGGTCACTCCGAAGCAGCGGACTATTTTTTACAGCTAAAAGGCGAAGACGTATGAAAAAACAAAAAGTTGTTGTAGGCATGAGCGGCGGCGTGGACAGCAGCGTTGCGGCGCTGTTACTTAAAAATCAAGGTTACAACGTCGTGGGCATGTTTATGAACGGACGCTGCACCGCCGACAACGATTATGCTGATATGAGAGTGGTAGCGGATAAAATCGGTATTCCTTATTTTACTGTCAATTACTCAAAACAATATATGGACAAGGTTTTTGCGTATTTTCTCGAAGAATATAAAAAAGGCCGCACTCCCAACCCTGATGTACTTTGCAACAGGGAAATCAAATTTGGACCTTTTTTAAAGCAGGCAAAACAATTAGGCGCAGACTATATAGCAACAGGTCACTATTGCGGTATTCTTCACGAGGAAGGCGCACATTATTTGTTAAAAGCTGCCGACCAAAACAAGGACCAAACTTATTTTTTAAATCAACTTAATCAAAAGCAGCTTGCTGACGTGCTTTTTCCCCTTTCTGATATGCTTAAAGAGGAAGTGCGCTGTATTGCAGAACAAAATGATTTAATTACCGCCGCCAAAAAAGACAGCACAGGTATATGTTTTATTGGCGAACGTAACTTTAAAAATTTTTTAAAAAATTATCTTCCCATGCAAAAAGGGGATATTATTGATAAAAACGGCAAAATTGTAGGCGAGCATGACGGTCTTATGTATTATACAATAGGTCAGCGGCGTGGCTTAGGACTGGGGGGCACATCAGACAGTCAAGAGCGATGGTTTGTGGTGGAAAAAGACCTTATACAAAACCGCCTTATAGTCAGCCACGGCGACGAAAGCGTGCTTAACAGCTACGCCCTTATTTCAAATGAAGTCAACTGGATACCTTTTAAGCCTGCTGCCGACACTTTTAACTGTTCCGCCAAATTCCGCTACCGTCAAAGCGAACAAAATGTCAAGGTAAAAATAAATACAGACCATACAGTAAGAGTTGATTTTGAAACGCCTCAGCGTGCCGTCACGACAGGACAATATGTCGTTTTTTATGACGAAAAAAAATGCTTAGGCGGTGGCGTAATAGATGAGGTTATAAAATAATAATTTGGGGAAATAAAATATGAAATTATAAAAAAAAGCTTGTACTTGTAAGTATAAGCTATTTTTTGTTATTATCACCATACTTCCACGAAATACAAACAGCATAAACATAATATCAACAATAAACGAATATAATCGCAACAACAACCATGTTTTATGGTAGATATCACTAAATGTATAAATAATTATTTATTTTACAACAACAAGCTATTATATATATTGTGTTGACTTTTTTAAATTTTATGCTATAATATTAAATAATTTGGCGAAAAACGGAATAATTAAACAATGATCATTAAAAAAGCATAAGTGAAAATTATTTTTTTAATGTCTTATAGCGTATACTAATTGGAGGATTATCTATGAAGATAGATGCAAAAAAAATTATCCAAGACCAGCTTGTTGATAGCACTGGGCTTAATAGATATTGCAAGATAATGCAACGGGTAAAATCTGTCGATGTTTCAAAGGATATAATTTTTCAGAGCCAATATAATGGTTTTTTTAAGGTTAGACGTAATTACGAATGGAGACGTATATTTTACGAACTGTTAGAATCGTTGAAAACTCAGCCTGCCAACTTTACTACTATTATAACTACTTTGTTTGAAAAAACAGGGAGTATAGAGGCGGTGTATTCGAGCAAAATGCTGACAACGTTAAACCCTAATAAGCCTATTTTGGATAATTTTATACTTCAACGCTTAGGCATGCAGCTAATAGGCAAAAATAAGTATGAACAACTTCAAAACTCAATAGCATTATACGACGAAATTGAAAAATGGTATGATGAATATTTATGCACAGAAGACGCAAAGGAGTGTATTGACGTGTTTGACAGAATTTTACCCGAATTCAAATGGCTAAGTAATATTAAAAAGGTGGAGTTTTTTCTTAATCGACACAATTAGTACAAATACAATAGCTAAACGCAAAAAACAATAGCAATAATTCAAACAAGTGCCGTTAAATAATAAAATTATCGGTATTTTTACTCTTATAATAAATAATTATCAGTTACAACATAAAGTGTCGGCATTGATACAATGGTGCTTTACACTGCTTTTATTCTTTATTTTAATGGCTCTTTGTCAAATGTTGTGGGATAGGATAGTATAATGAGTTTGTGTTTCCC
>CALLXO010000020.1 GCA_937875645.1 uncultured Clostridia bacterium | reverse complement strand
GTTTACGGCAATATCCTCTAATTTTGGACTTACTCCTACTATCATTCCTTCGTAAACAGGAGTGCCTGCGCCAATAAAAAGCGTGCCTCTCGCCTGCGCATTATAAAGTCCGTAAGTCACCGCTTCCCCCTTTTCAAAAGCTACTAGACTGCCTGTTGTACGCCTTTCTATATCACCCTTATAGGGCTGATATTCCATAAAAATTGTATTAAAAATGCCTTCCCCTCTTGTTTCCGTCAAAAACTCGTTTTTATAACCGAATAGGCCTCTTTCTGGCACGGCAAATTCTAACCTGATTCGATTGCCTAAGTTTTCCATTTTAATAAGCTCGCCTTTGCGCACACCCATTCCGCTAAAAACAACGCCTGTTTTATCCTCAGGAACATCGCAAATCAGCCGCTCGATTGGTTCATATTTTTTGCCGTCAATATACTTGTACATTACTTTGGGCGGACCAACCAATAGTTCATAACCTTCCCTTCGCATTGTCTCAATGAGAATGGACAAATGCATCTCGCCCCGTCCGCAAACTCTAAAACTGTCTGTCCCCTCTGTATCGTATACTTTAAGCGATACATCTTTTAACATTTCCTTAAACAGCCTGTCGTGCAAATGCCTTGAAGTAATATATTGCCCCTCCTGCCCTGCAAAAGGTCCATCGTTGACACTAAACAGCATTTCCACCGTCGGCTCGGAAATTTTAACAAAAGGAAGAGACTCAACAACATTTACATCCGTAACCGTATCGCCAATAGTAATATCACTTAGTCCACTTATACACACAATATCACCGGCAATTGCTTCTGTTACGCTTTTTCGATCCAACCCTTCGATTTGATAAACGTTAACAATTTTGCCTGTGTGAGAACCAACCAATCCATGAAAATTGCTTATTGCAACAGTTTCATTTACCTTAATTTTTCCCCGCTCCACTCTGCCTATGCCAATTCTACCCACATAGTCGTTGTAATCAATGGAAGAAATAAGCATTTGCAGCGGCGCATCTTCCTCCATTTTTTGTGGCTCAAAATGATTTATAATGGCTTCAAAAAGCGGCTGTAAATCATCGCCTTCTTTGCTAAAGTCAAGGGAAGCAGTGCCTTTTCGTCCGCTGCAATAAATTATAGGACTGTCAAATTGGCTTTCCGATGCGTTTAGCTCTAACAGCAAATTTAAAATTTCGTTTTCTACTTCTTTTAAACGGGCATCGGGACGGTCAACTTTGTTTACTACTAAAATAAGCTTATGACCCAGTTCCAACGCTTTTTGCATAACAAAACGTGTTTGCGGCATAGGTCCTTCGCATGCGTCCACCAAAATCAAAACGCCGTTTACCATTTTTAAAACACGCTCCACTTCGCCGCCAAAATCTGCGTGGCCTGGTGTGTCCACAATGTTTATTTTGATTTTGTTATAATAAGCGGAAGTATTTTTTGCCAAAATCGTAATGCCCCGCTCTCTTTCAAGGTCGTTAGAGTCCATAACTCTGTCTTTTATCTGCTGATTATCCCTAAAAATACCGCCCTGCTTTAGCATTTCGTTTACTAAAGTAGTCTTGCCGTGGTCAACGTGCGCAATAATAGCGACGTTACGTAAATTTGTCCTTTTTATCATGTATTTGCTCCAAAGATTCAAACTATAGAATATTGCAAAAACTGCAAAAAGTCAACAAGATATGTGACAAAAGCATAATTTGCCGTTTTTTTTCCTATGTTTTTGTTTAATGACATTTATAATTATAAATTTATGATCGAATTTTGCAGGTATTTATGCGTTTTCACTTAAAATTATAAGTGAAATAGTTTTTTATGCAAAAACAAATGACAAAAACTGCGTAGCGGTGTATACTTTTAAAGTATGGAGATTTTCTAAAAAAACAATTTCCTCACTAAAAATAATTGGAGGTTTATATGGCACAAAAAGTATTATTAACAGGCAATGAGGCTATCGCTCGCGGCGTGTTTGAAGCCGGAGTGCGTTTTGCATCCGCTTATCCAGGCACACCCAGTACGGAAATTCTCGAAAACATTGCTCAATATAAGGAGATTATTGCGGAATGGGCGCCCAACGAAAAAGTGGCTTTGGAATCGGCTTTTGGTGCGGCAATTGCAGGCGCAAGATCCTTTGCAAGCATGAAGCAAGTGGGACTTAACGTTGCTGCTGATCCTTTCTTTACCATAGCATACACAGGGGCAAACGCAGGTTTGGTGATTGTCACCGCTGACGAACCTGGACAGCATTCCTCTCAGAACGAACAAGATAACCGCAACTATGCACGCAGTGCAAAAGTACCTATGCTGGAGCCAAGCGACAGTGCAGAATGCAAGGATATGATAAAGTACGCCTTTGTTTTGTCAGAGCAGTATGAGTGCCCTGTGCTTATTAGATTGACGACAAGAGTATGCCACAGCAAGACCTTGGTACAGTTAGAGGACAGGCGCGAAGTACCCATCGTCCCTTATGTTAAAAACAGCCGCAGATACATTGACGTACCTGCGAATGCTAAAATAAGACGCTTAGAAGTGGAAAAGCACCTTGACGCTTTTAAAGTATTCTCTGACGAAACGGAACTTAATTTTATTGACGACAATAAATCAGACATCGGCGTTATTACCAGCGGAATGTGCTATTTTTACAGCAAGGAAGTATTTGCCGACAATGCAGATTATTTAAAATTAGGCTTTACATATCCGTTGCCAAAGGGCAAAATTAAAGATTTTTGCTCAAAGCACAAAAAGGTTTATGTAATTGAGGAAAATGACGAATACATCGAAGACGCAGTAAAAATGTTAGGCTTTAGCAACATTTGCTACGGCAAATATACTCCCGCTGGACAACGCTTTTTGCCCTTTAATGGCGAATTGACAGCAGACGTAATACGTCAAAGCGTATCAGGGGAAACACATATTTTGCCGCAATACGACAAAACCAAAGTGGTAGGACGTCCGCCCTCATTATGCGCAGGCTGCCCGCACAGAGGATTGTTTTATCAGCTTGCAAAATGCAAAAACGTGGTAGTGAGCGGAGACATCGGCTGTTATACTTTGGCTTTTGCCCCTCCTTACAACGCTATGGACTTTAACAGTTGCATGGGCGCAAGTATTTCCAGCGGTCACGGAGCACAAAAAATATTAGACTTAGATGCTGACAATCCAAAGCGCATTGTGAGCGTATTAGGTGACAGCACCTTTTTCCACAGCGGAATAAACAGTCTTATAAACGTAGTGTACAATAAAGGCAACAATATTACCGTTATTTTAGACAACCGCATAACGGGAATGACGGGACACCAACAAAACCCTGGCACCGGCTATACCGTACAAAACGAGCCGACTGATATAGTGGATATAGAAGCGCTGGTAAAGGCAGTCGGCATAAAAAATATTAAGGTTATTGACCCCAACAACTTAACAGCAGTAAAGGACGCTTTAGATTGGGCATTAAATATCAAGGAAGCTAGCGTAATTATTACCCGCTATCCTTGTGTGCTAAAAAAGTTTTCACAACTTGACAAGACACAGTTTCCCGATGCATTTAAGCAAAAATGCGCTGTTGACAAAGATAAGTGCATAGGCTGTAAGGCTTGTATAAAATGCGGCTGCCCCGCTATTTCTGTAACAGACAAAAAAGCAAGCATCAACACCGAAATGTGCGTAGGCTGTACTGTATGCAAACAAATATGCCCCGTAAAGGCAATTAATTAAGGAGAATATTTTAATGGCAAAAAATATATTATTGGTAGGCGTAGGCGGACAAGGCACAATACTTGCAAGCAAAATATTATGTTTAGGTCTTTTAGGGGCTAATTATGACGTTAAAATGAGCGAGATTCACGGCATGAGTCAGCGCGGCGGTAGCGTTACTTCGCATATCCGCTTTGACGAAAAAAAGATATATTCCCCTGTTGTCGAATTAGGCAACGCAGATATTATCGTAGCTTTCGAAAAAATGGAGGCTTTGCGTTATTTGGACTATTTAAAACAAGAGGGCAAAGTCATTGTAAACGATTGTGAAATATCTGGTATGCCTATTACTTCGGGCGCATGCGATTACCCTAAAGGCATAATTGAGGAACTTAAGGCTCATTGTAACGTAATAGTGGTAGATGCAACAACCGAAGCAAATAAAATTGGCAATGCCAAAATAACAAATATGATACTATTAGGCACTCTGATAGAAAAAATGAAGTTAACTGACATTGATTGGGACACTATAATCGCCCAAAACGTAAAACCTCAATTTGTGGAGCTTAATAAAAAAGCTCTTCGTAGAGGTATGGAACTGGCAAAGTAATTGCATCGAACAAATACAAAACAATCCAAAAGCGGTTTAAGCACATTTAAGCATAAACCGCTTTTTGTATTATAAGTACCCTTTTTGCAATAATATTGTGATGCCAGTATGAACAATAATAAAAATCAGAGTCTTTTGACTCTGATTTTTACCGCTAAATTAATTAGGCTTTGGCGTTGGCCAGCCAAATTTTTGCTGTAAGTGTGTCCATCCAAAAGATATAAGATTTCCGCACTCGCGTGAAAGAGCTTCTGTGCTGCTCTCTGTGTTGTTTTCAAACCAACGGCGCAATAAAGCAAAGCAACCGCCTGTAGCAAAGAGAAAGAAACTATCAAGTAAAGGCATATCGTTTTCGCCGACCATATCCTTATACTTGGCAAAAAATTCCTCCTTACTAAAACGCACAAATCTATTAGCCAAACTATCATCTGTATGGTCTTTAAGCAAAACCCATACAAAAGCTTTGTTCTCTTTAATAAGGCTAAAGAGATTGTAGCAAAGGGTATAGTTGTTGTCTTCCCAGCTGTTTTTCTGGCTTGTTAACACATTGCGTGCGGCTGTGAGCAATTCTGTTATCATTTGCTCCATCAGGTCGAACGCATCCACGTAATGATTATAAAACGTCCCGCGATTTATGCTTGCTAAATCGCATATTTCTCTGACGGTAACCTTTTTGAGCGGCTTCTTTTGGAAAATTTCCACAAAGGGTTTCTTAATAATCATTTTT
>CALLXO010000019.1 GCA_937875645.1 uncultured Clostridia bacterium | reverse complement strand
TAAAAGACGAAGTGCGTACAGTGGGCAAACAATTAGCTTTGCCGGATAGTATTGTTATGCGTCAGCCTTTCCCCGGACCCGGCTTGGCTATTAGGATAATAGGCGAAATAACAGAGGAAAAGCTGAGTATATTGCGGGAGGCAGATTTTGTATTCCGTGACGAAATTAATAAAGCAGGGCTGTCAAAAAAGATATGGCAATATTTTGTTGTTATGACCAACAGCAAAAGCGTAGGCGTTATGGGCGATTATCGCACTTACAATTACACCTTAGCGCTTAGAGCCGTCACTAGTGTAGACGGTATGACAGCAGATTGGGCGCGCATACCCCTTGATGTGTTGGAAAAGATTTCCAGCGCAATAGTAAACAAAGTTGAGGGAGTAAACCGCATAGTTTATGACATAACAAGCAAACCTCCTGCAACAATCGAGTGGGAATAGGTATGACAAAAAGGCTGCAAACTTGCAGCCTCAACAAATTAAGATGAACTTTATAGTATTTGATATAGAAGCTGCAAACGGCTTTAAACCATATTCTATATGCAGTTTTGGCTATTGTTTGGCGGACGAAAATTTTAATGTACTCACAAAAAAAAATATCTGGATAAATCCAAAGTGTAAGTACAATTTAAACGGCACACGAGAAAATGTAGGTATTAATTTACATCTTGATAAGGAGCTATTAGATAATTCGCCTGATTTCAGTCAGGTGTACGGTACCATTAAAGGACTGCTAACCGACCCAAATGTGACTGTTGTTGGGCATGCGGTGGAAAGTGACGTAATTATGCTAAACCGCACTTGCCAGCATTATAAACTGCCTTGTATAAATTTTAATTTTATTTGCAGCCAGTTGCTTTTTAAGCTTTATAAAGGCGAAAAGGATGTAAGGGCACTAAACAAAATAGCTGACGAAATCGGCTTGACTTATAATGCACATACCTCTGACGAAGATGCGCTGGCAAGTTTGTACACTTTAAAATACCTTACGGAAAAAACAGGCAGAAGTATAAAGCAACTTGTTAGCGATTATAACATACGTATAGGCGAAAACAAAAATTGTGTCATAACACGAACGGTCAGTTTAACAGGGCAGATAAGCAAACGCAATATTACTAAACGTGCGATGGAGCAAATTACTCAATATATAAAAACAAGCCGTATAAAGCCTATTGCGCAAAAATACAAAAACAAGCTGTTTAGTATGTCACGTCAAATTGAAATAAGCTCTCAACAAGTTTGGCAATCGATAATTGACGAAATATACAAAAACGGCGGCAAGTACACGACAAAATTAAGCAAGTGTAATTTTTATTTATATGATGAGGAAGCGCAAAAGAGCCAAAGCGACCTCACTCGTGAAAGTTATTTAGATAGTATTATTTCTAAAGGTGCACCTATAATAAAAATGCCGCTTAAGGAATTTTATGCGGCTAAATAATTAGGTATTTGTAAGGTAAATATTTGACCGATAAAAGGAGTTTATTTCAGTATAACTTCTTTTTTATTTTACGGTTGATTTTCTTCCATAAAGGGGTAAACAATAGGTGCAATATGTTTTTTGCATAGATAATAGGTGGGTATGCCTAACGTATATAAAACCACAGCTTGCCCCAAAAACACCCATGCTACGTTTATCCAATAAGCAGGCGCACCTCCTAAAAGTAGCCACACCAGCGGCAAACCAAAGGCGTTTAGTATAATGGGCGGCAAAACGGCTAAATAGGGCGATTTTATTTTGCTGGTAACATACGCCGCAATCAAAGTGCAGAGAGTGCCAAAAATCAAATCAGACCATCCCCAAATTGATAAAAAATTGCTTAAAAAACAGCCTACCGTTATGCCAAGTATCGAAAAGGGAAAGACAGCAGGCAAAATGGTTAAGCATTCCGCAACTCTAAACTGCACTTCCTTAAAACTTAAAAATTGAAAGGCAAAAACCAATGTGAAATACAGCGCTGCAATTATCCCGTTGTAGCAAAAATATTGCGTAGCGGACAGTTTACGTTTTTTTGTTGAGCTAAGATTAACCATTTAATAGATAATAGCAAAAGCAAAAAAAAATAGCAAACAAAAAAACAATAAATAAATAAAATACATTAAATGGCGCATATTAAAAGCAAACGGAGGTAGTTATGAGAAACTTTTGGTCAATCTTTGCGTTGGTTTTAGCAATAATCGGAGGTATCAACTGGCTCTTAATCGGTATTTTCGGATTCAACCTAGTTGGCTGGGTATTTGGTTTTGCACCGTGGATTGCCAGCTTGATTTACATTCTCGTAGGCTTAGCGGCAATATACCTTATTGTATGGCTTATTGTCGGCGCAACCAGAAGGCGTGAAAACGTAAGGCAAATGTCATAAAAAATCAAGCAAAGAAATTTTTAGGGACTATTAAGTCCCTTTAAATTTTGCTTCTTTGTTGTTTTTGTGAGTATTAGTTTGTAGATTTTTTTAAAATATGTAGTAAATGGTTGACATAAAAACATAAAGGCATTATACTTTCAGTAATATAAAAGTCTTTGGGGCAAGGTGAAATTCCTTACCGGTGGTAAAGCCCACTAACAATTCCTTTGGGAATTGCCGAGCAGTTGAAATTACTGCGCCGACGGTACAGTCCGGATGGTAGAAGTCTTTTTTTGTTGCCGTAGGCTACATTTTTGCCCCAAAAAAGGGTTTTTTTTATGGACAAAAATATAATGGAAACAATTTCCGACAATCAACAAACAATTTCTGACAATGGGCAAAGCGTTTTTGATAGCCAACAAGAAGAAACTAATACTGAAACAATTATAAGCAATCAAAAAAAGTCAAAAGGGCATATTGCCGCTGCGACCATAGCTAAGT
>CALLXO010000018.1 GCA_937875645.1 uncultured Clostridia bacterium | reverse complement strand
TTTCCCTATGCCGATTTTAGCAATATATTTAACAAAAATGCAGATATTCCTCGGCGGCTGCTAAACACCGTGTCACGAGACAAAAATTTGGTAAAACAATATGAGTACGATACAGCAAAAGTTTATGAAGGCGGCGATACTGTTAGCCAAACAAGCGAAAAATGAAGGAGAAGTGCCAGTAGGCGCTGTTGTGGTGTATGACGGCAAAATAATAGGCAGAGGCCGCAACAAGCGCAACAAACAGCAAATAGCGACAAAGCACGCAGAAATTATTGCAATTGAAGGGGCATGCAAAAAATTAAAAAGCTGGCGGTTGGAAAATTGTGAGCTTTACGTTACGTTGGAGCCTTGTTCCATGTGCATAGGCGCCTGTTTCAATGCACGTATTAAGCAGGTATATTTTGGCGCATTTGACAGCCGTGGCGGCGCATGCGGCAGCGTTTTGAATGTTTCTGACGTCAACCAATTAAACCATAATTTAAATGCCGTAGGCGGCATATTAAAAGAAGAATGCGCAAAATTATTGACGGATTTTTTTAAAGAAAGAAGGGAAAACCTTGATAAGAAAACGTAAAGTTAAGTATTAAAATGATAATATTTGGCTTGTAACTGTAATGCAAAATGGGAAGGGTCAGGTTTTTTTGCGGCGGGTGTTTCCTCCTTTTCGCTTTGAGGATAAAAATTAAAATAGCGTTTAAGCAAAGAGGACGCTTCTGTCCCGTCACCGAAACACAGCTCATAAACGCATTTATTTATGTCGCCGCCGTTGTTAGCGATGTAACGGTTTACTGCCGCCATATTAAAAGCGTTGGCGGGGGAAAGCATTTTGTTTATATTAACGTCCAATCTTTTGGCAAGGTTAGGATGTTTTTTTAAGCCGTAAAGGGCGCTGTAAAAGCATTTTTTTACACTTTTAAAGGTATATCCATTTTGTTTGGCAAAAGCGGTAAAGGCATCGGACCAGCTTAAGCCGTCTAAAAGGCACTTTTTAACAAAATCTAACAGCAATAACAACATGCAGCTATTATTAACAATATGTTTTTTTTTATAACGAAATGTATTTTTTTATAATGAAAAACCGCCGCATATACGACGGTTCAGTATTATTTTTAAGTTTTTAAATTTGGAATAAGCTTTCTGGCGTAATATCAAAAACCAAATAGCTTTGTTGCATGCGTATCAAAACTTGCTTGTCACGGGCGGCAGTATCTTCGCTGTCGAAATAATAAATCATATTAAGTCCATTAAAACCGATGATGCTAACATTTCGCTTAATAGTTTCAATAATTTTCCCCTTAACGTCGGTATAATTTTCGCCTTCTTTATAATAAACTAAATTGCCGTTAGACTCAACATCTTTCCACACTCCGCCTAACTGATAGTCAAAGGAATACGCTTTTGGCACAACTGCATTAGCAGCCATTACGCCAGACAGTCCCCTTCCATCAAAAATATTAATGGATGCGCCCCCTGCCGTTGCAAGAGAACTCAAACTAAAACTCCTTAAAAGAAGTTCAATTTGCTCATTATCATAGGTTTTGACACCGTTTTTTAACTTAATGCTGTTTTCGGTGGTTTTTCCTCCTGCTAATGTAGTAACGTTAGCATAAGGCTTTTTTTGCGAATAATCGTAAGTAACCGTTGTTAAAAAATCGTTTTCGGCACATACGCCCGCTCCGATAAATACGCTTTTTACGGTTTTGCTGCTGCTAACGGGCAGCATCCCTGTTGCCTTAAAAGTGCAAATGCTTATCACTGATACGTCAACGACAATATCCTCTCCGTCTATCCTCATAATATCACTTTCTGCTGCCTTTTGAAGGGCAGTTGCATGCAAATCCATATCTGCCGCAAAGAGTTTTTTAGTATAAATTTCGGTAACGTTAAGCGTTGAAGAAACGGTATAAGTGCCTTCCGCACTGTTGAAACTAACAGATGTTTCATAACTGCCTTGTGCATCAGAGGGGATAATTTGGAGGTTAGGTGTTTGAAAAACTCCGTTTTCGTCTGTAATGCCCGTGATGCCGATATAGGTAAGTTCAAAATCGCTTGCACGGCGTACATTATATTTTAATGTCTCTTCCTCTGCCCAACGAATGGTAGAAGGGGGCACGTAAGCTGCGCCACAGCCAGTCAAAAGCGATAATATAAGGATAAGAGTCGCAAAAAAAGCAAATAATTTTTTCATATTTTCTCCGATAAAAGTATTTTTCATTATACTTCACAATTAAAAAATTGTCAATTGACATTGGCTTAATTCCGCATTATAATGATTGCATGCAAGTGACGTTAATTTACGCAAATACATTGCGTGCAGCCAAAATGAGTATTGACGAAAAAATACGCAAACTTAACCATGCTCATTTGGATTACAAAAATTTTATTATAGTGCCGGAAAAAAGCACTCTTGATGCCGAAAGAGCATTAATAACAATAAGCGGCGGCAGTTTTAACACAAATGTTGTCACTTTTAAAAAATTGGTAGATAGCTTAATTGACATCAAGCAAGAGTATCTAACGAGGCAAAATTGCATAATTTTGTTGTCACGATTAATAGATAGCATATCAAGCAGCTTTTTGTGCTATAAACACGGTGCAAACAGCAGTGGTTTTGCGGAAAAAATATATCAGCTCATTTCGGCGTTTAAATATGCGCATATTTCCCCTGAGCAACTGTCCATAGGCGACTTGCCGCAATCATTAGCAACTAAACTGCATGATATAAAACTAATTTATTCCGCATATATTGACGCATTAAAGGACAAATATATTGACAGCGCAGACAAGTTGGACATATTGATAGATGCGCTTACGCCAAAAACTATTGGCGGCTATGGTTTTTATATTTATGATTTTTTAAGTTTTACTGTTCAGGAAAAATTAATTATACAAAAACTCATAAAAAACAGCAGTCAAGTCACTGTTGCGGCGGCAACGAGTAGATTTAAAACGCATAGCGCCCTTTTTGACAACAGTATACCGCAAGCAATACAAGGCATATGCAACAATTTAAACATAAAACCACATATCGAAAATTATGTAACGCACGCAAGCGAAGTGACAAAACATATCCATACGAGTGTGTTTTGTGTGGGTAAAACAACAAAAAAAACTATATCTCCTGACAAGCTTATTATAAAAAACTGCACTGATATGTTTGAGGAAGTGTTAAAACTTGCACAATTTATCGACGTATACGCAAAAAAAGGCGGTAGGTATAAGGATATAAAAGTCCTTTGTCCTGATATTTCGCTTTACGGTTACGCCATTGATAAGTATTTTTCCGACTACAATATTCCCTTTTATTTAGACAAAAAAGAGTCGCTAATAAACAGCGTTTTAGGCAAATATGTTTTGTCTTTTCTTAACGCATACAAAAACAACTTTAAACTCAGTTTCGTGTTAGATTTTGCCAAAAATTATCTTTTTAAGGAGGATGTTTGTGCCTTCGAAAATTTTTGTATTAAATATAATGTAAGTTTTAATTACAGTGATTTAAATATAGGTCTTTTAGACCCGCATTTTGCACAGGCAGCAGCTATTGGCAAAAAACTGACGGCATTATTTGATAGATACGACATAAAAAAAGCTGATACCTGCAAAAATTATATCAATAAGATATCTAATTTTTTAACAGAGGAAAATATTGTAAAAAAATTAGAAGAATACGGCGAAATGCTAAACTCATACGGCATAAAGGAGGAGGAGCGCCGCATAGTTCAGGCGGAAAAAAAGTTACGCCAAGTGTTAGACCAGTTAGCCGCCGTTATGGAAAACGAATACCTTACTCTTGATAAATTTATCAAGGCTTTTTCTGCGGCGTTAAACGCTGCGACAATATCTATTGTGCCGCTGTATTTTGACTGCGTAAACATAAGCGACTTAAACAAGGGCGTAAGCCATTCTGTAAAAACTTTAGCAGTTATCGGCACAAATGAGGGCAGCATGCCTGTTACAAAAAAAAGCGGCACTCTGCTCACCGACAGCAATATCGAGATATTAAAAAGCTACGGATTAAACGCTGATATAAGCACCGAAAGCGAAAACAAACGTCAGCGTTTTAAGCTGTTTAACGCTTTAAACGAGCCGACAGACATCCTTTATGTAAGTTATTGCGACTTTGACACAGACTCTCAAACACGTCCCGCACCTTTTGTAAACGCGCTAAAAAAATGCTTTACCGTTGACGGCGTAAGTGACTATCCCAACAGCGTAATTGATTACGAGTATCATAATAAAGAAACTGCCTTTAAAAAGGTATTGATTTCACTTCGCCAAAATAGAGAAAAGTTAGCGGATTTGACTCAACCAATGGAGGAATATCAACGCAAAGCACTCCAATATTTAGATTTTAATAAGGTTATTACACATATTCCTAACGGAAAAGAACTATTCTTTAAGGGAAACGCATACAGCGTCACAAAAATTGAGAGTTTTTATAACTGCCCTTTTAGTCATTTTGTATCTTCTGGTTTAGGTTTGAAGGAAAAAGAGACAGGGCAATTTAAAGTCAACGATTTTGGCAATATTCTGCATTCTGTTTTTGAAAAATTTGTTAACAAAATAATTAATAAAGAAAAAGCAGAGGAACAAGCGGCGGAAGAAATTTTTGACGAAGTTATTAATGACGAGAAGTACATAGCCTTTAAAAACGACTTCAAATTTGATTTTTTAAGCGAAAATTTAAAAAAAGAAACGGTCAAAATGTGCATGTCTATTAGTGAGCAAATAGCTAACAGTGATTTTTTCCCCATAAAAACAGAATTCAGATTTGGTTTTGACGCAGATAATATGCTGACAATGGAGTGCTTAGGCAAGACGCTTTCGCTTAAAGGGGTAATTGACAGGATAGACGCATACGGCGAAAATTATATGATAATAGATTATAAAAGCGGCAAGGCAAATTTTAGCGAGAGCAAACTTTATTTAGGTATTAAACTGCAACTTTTTGTTTATGCGCTGGCGTTAAAAAAATATTTTAAAGGTACTCCTGTTGCATGCTTTTATTTTAAAGTCAGTGACGATTATAACGAGAGTGACAAAAAACGCTTTATAGGTCGAGTGGTTGCAGATAAGGAACTTATAGGCAGTATTGATAAGGATTTTAACACAAAGGGCAAAAGCAAGCTATTTAGTGCGTCGCTAAAAAAAGACGGCACACTTTCTAATATAGGCAAAAGTGCAATTACACGGGAGCAGTTTGACGCCTGCGCGCAATACGCTCTTGCTTTAATAACTAAAGCAAACAAACTTATGCAAAGAGGCTATGTAGCTGTAAACCCTATCGACAAAGCGTGCACGTACTGTTTAAGCAAAAATTTATGTAATTTTAACGATACTCTAATTTTTTCGCCCCGCAAGGAAGTGCAAATAAGCGCAGAAGATATAAGCCGATGTATGGAGGAAAACAGTAATGCTTAATTTTACGGCAGATCAATTAAAGGCACTCGATACCGACAAAAACAGCAATATTTTGGTAAGCGCATCAGCAGGCACGGGCAAAACAACGGTTATGGTCACACGGATTGTAAAGCTTATTCTTACCAAACAAATACCGCTACAAAGTGTAATAGTTGTTACCTTTACAAAACTTGCCGCCGCGCAGATGAAGGAAAAGCTTTTTAATATGCTTACTGAAACAAACGACGAATTTGCCTTTACTCAAAGAGAAAAAATTGATTCGGCACAAATTTGCACGTTGCATTCTTTTTGCGCCGATATTGTGCGGGAATATTTTTATTTAGCTGGTCTTGACCCGGATTTTGTTGTGGCAGAGCAAAGCGAAGCGGCTGCACTTTTTAAAAATGCGTTGGAGGATGTGCTAAAAGAGCAGTATAAAAATGACGAAACGTTTAACGATTTGTTAATTAGAGTGGTAAGAAACCGTAGCGACCGTGTTTTAAAAGAATACCTGACAAAACTGTATAATTTTGGACAGTGTATAAAAGATTTTTCCGTTTGGTATGACGAAAAGCGCTTGCAAGTAAATACCAAAAGCGTGGAAGATTATTTAAATGACTATTTGTTAAACGCTCAGCGTTCATATAAAGACGTTTTAGAGGATTATATAAGTAGACTTAACAAAATAGGCGCATATCTCCTAGCTGATTATTTTGGGCAGATAAAAAATCTGTTATGTGCCTCCATTGATTTTACGCTGGAAAAAAACTTGCAACTTTGGTATGCTACTGTTTTGCCTACCTTTTTGCAAAAATACAAAAAGGATGCCGGAGTAGGTACGGTAATAGCCTATGAAAATTTATTGGAAGAATGTATTTCCTTAAAGGAAACAATCAACGATTGGCTTAAGGAAATTAAAATTTATGAGGACATAAAACACAACTCAATGTTTGATGTACAAAACAGAATTTGGTTAGACAAACTTGTGCAACTTACTGTAGAAGTAACTAAACGTTTTTCACAATTAAAAAGGGAGCGTAATTTATGCGATTATAACGATTTAGAGCATCTTACATTAAAAATTCTTGAGGATGAGGAGGCTTTGAGTCAAATAAAAAGCAAATTCGGTTATGTTTTTGTAGACGAGTATCAGGATATAAACGGTATTCAGGAGGAAATATTAGCCAAATTAAAGGGCGAATTTAATTTTTTTGCAGTAGGTGACGTAAAACAGAGTATTTACGGGTTTAGACAAAGCGACCCGGATATTTTTGTTCAGCGCAGCAAAGAATACACTGAAAATTTTCCTACTAACAATGTTGTATATATGAATGATAATTTCCGTTGCAATGGTGATATCGCAAGTTTTGTAAATACAGTGTTTAGCGAGTTGATGACGGATAATTTTGGACAAGTGGATTATGCTGGAAGGGGAAAACTTATAGCAAATAACAATTGCATAATTTGCGACGGAGCAAAAAGCGCGGTAATAACTTACATTAATTACTATAAACCGGAAAACAAAACGCCGCCGCAAGAAATATATGACATCACTGCAAAACAAGAGGAAGAAATCAGCGGCGACGATGTTGAGGGAATGTATATTGCTAAAAAAATTAAAGAAATTGTAGGCACCTTAGATTCAAAAGGCAGGGAAACTTGTTTTGGCGATATTGTGATTTTAATGCGCAGTGTAAAAAACAAAGCCGTTAATATTTATAAACAGCTTATTAAAGCGGATATCCCCGCCGTAATAGATTACAAAACAACAACTCAAAGTTGCGAAATAAACGATTTGATAAGCTTTATTCGCATTGTGGATAATTCGCTGGATGATTATGAATATGCAAATGCACTTAACAGTGCTATGGGTTTACTTAGTTTTGAGCAATTAGCGCAAATTTCCCAATTAGTACTGGACGGCAACAGTTTTTTTGAAAAAACACAAAGTTATATTAATCATCCTGCCGCAGACGATATAATAAAAGGCAAATTACAGAAGTTTTTTGTCCTTATTAAAAAATACCGCATTTTAAGCGAAACATTGCCCTGCGGCGAACTGTTGCTTAAACTGATGGAGGAAAAAGAGTACGAAAGGTATATTTTAGCGTTACCCGACGGAGAAACACGTCAGTTAAGGTTGTCAAATTTTGTCAGCAGCGTAGCAAGTATGAGCCTAAGAGAACTGATTAATTACGTAAACGAAGTGGGCACTCCCGAATATGCAAATAATTATAGCGGCAACGCTGTCAGGATAATGACCATGCACGCAAGTAAAGGTTTGGAGTTTGACGTGGTGTTTTTGGCGGGGTTAAACAGTCCTTTTGCCAAAGATAACGATGCATTTCTTATTAGCAAACGTTTTGGACCCTCTTTAAAGTACTTTGATATTGACGAAAAAACCGCAACGGAAACGCCGCTCTTTTTAGCGGTAAAAAACGAACAGCTTACAAAAAATCTTGAGGAGGAGTTAAGACTGTTGTATGTTTCCTTAACGCGGGCAAAAAAAAGGTTGTATTTGGTTGCGAGTGGCATTAAAGAAGCGGGCAAAACAAAATTTACCCCCTTTGATGCATGCTGTATGTTTGACTGGATTGATTTAGCATTGCATAGTGTAGGTTTATCCGCTTATAAAAACAGCAGTAGTGATAATTACAGCGTGCAGTTTGTTACGGCGGACAGTTTAAAAAAAGAGCAAAAGCAAGATATAAAAGCGGCGGCGGAGGAAAATAACGACAGTTTAGCGTATATAGACTGGACATATCCGTATTTACAAGACACAATTCTTCCCCTTAAAGCCGCATCAAGTCAGATAGACAAATTAGCGAAAACCGAAGAGGAAGAAGAAAGTTTAGGGCAAATAATTTACCTTGACTTGCCGCAAGACATTGACAGAAGCGGGTTAGGGAAAGCTTATCATAAAATTTTTGAGCGGTGCGACATAACAAACGCCGACAGCGTGGAGAGTACAAAAGAAACGTTAATTAAAGAGGGTCTGCTAGATAAATCTTTAGCAGAAGCTATAGACACTTCGCTGATAAAAAGCTGTTTAAACAATGCTTCTTTTGTGCAATTAATAAGCAGCGGCAAAATGTACAGAGAGTTGCCTTTTATGGCGGCACTGCCTTACAGCAGTATTTTTGGCAGTGGAAGCGACCAAAAAATAATGCTGCAAGGAGTCATTGACTTGCTTGTTGTTAACGGAAAGAATGCAGTGCTTATCGACTTTAAGGTTACGCAAAACACAAAAGACATAAAAAAGAATTATTCCAAACAAATAAACAGCTATAAAAAGGCGGCAGAACAGGTTTTGAAGGTAAATATTAAAACATATATCTTTTCTGTTTTGGATAATAATTTGATAGAAATGAACAGCTAAAACAAGGTTTAAAAAATAAATAAAAGTCTAAAATCAATCTAAAGACAAAAAAAGGAGATTTTTATGTCGTGGATTATAGATTTTTATTATAACTTGGAAAGCCACTCAATATGGTTTTTTTTAGGGGCGGGTATTATACTTTTCGGTTTATTGGTGGTTAATTTGTCAGTAAATCCTTACCAAAAACAAATTATTCAGACTAAAAAATGTTTAGCCGCCATCAAAAAAAGCACCAAAAAAACGTATAATAAGTCGTTGCCTGTGCCAGAGATATATAGAGCGGGGTGGGAAAGGTATAAAGTTTCAAAAACTCTTTTACCCTCACAATGCTTAATATACACAAGTCAAAAACAAATAAAATGTTTGTATATCTTAGGTGCATTAGCGATAGTTGCCTTGTTGCCTTTTACTATTGCTTCCGCATATTTTAATCGTTTTGACTGGATGTTTTTTGTTCCTCTTATGTTTGCTATTGGCTATTGTTTTGTTGTCGCATGTGTGGAAAGCATTTTGGCAAAACGAATAATTTTATCAAAAAAATTGTACAAGAATTACGTAGGGATTTTGGATTTTTATTACGGAAAAGCATTCTTTAGTCAGAATGAAAATGAGGAAAATGCTTTTGAAGAAGATATAGCAAAAAATGAAATAGAAGAAATCCCTTTGATTAAAGAAAAACCTCAAACGGAATGCTTAACAGCGCCGCCTACTTCGCCGAATTTTTCGCAGGACTACACCATTAAAAGAGTTAATTTTTTGGTGTCAAACGGAGTAAAGCCGGACACGGCGGAAAAATTAGCGGCTTTGTTAAAAGATAACGATAAACCCCGTTCTGTGGAAACACAAAAGGAATTAAACAAAGTGCTAAACGAAACATTACAGCTTATCACCAAAAAACGCTATTCCGCTTAAAATAATAAACGTATAGGAAAAAAGGAGACAAAATTTGTCTCCTTTTAACTCTCATCAGCGTGCTGGTGGCTTTGGAAAATAATACCTGTAGAGACTAATTGTCCCCTTAAGTAATTATTTACCGCTTCTCTTGCGTCTCCTTTAGCAACGATAATAACTTTAATTTTCCTTTCTTTAAAATGTCAACAGCTCCTCCGCCCATACCTCCAGAAATTATTACACTTATCCCTTTATCGGCTAAAAAAGTGAGGCAAAAACCAGGTTTATGCCCAGGATTTTTAATATTAGTTTCCTTTGTAATTTTATCTTTGTCTGTCTCAAAAATATTAAAATTTTTACAGTGTCCAAAATGGTCTGCAATAATATCACCTATGGATGCAACGGCAATTTTCATTTTTTTACTTCCTACTTAAGTTTATTTACTATATCAATTAACCAATTACCATCAAATAATTCGATAAGTCCTTCGTCTACACCAGCTGCAAGTTTGGAATCTATTGGTATTTTTGCTGTGGTTTTTATGGAATGTTTTTTAGCGATAGCGTCTATGCGACTTTCGCCAAACACATTTATTTTTTTACCGCAATCGGGGCAAGAAATGTAGCTCATATTCTCTACCAGTGCCAAAACGGGAATGTTCATCATACGTGCCATATTAACGGCCTTTTCTACAATCATACCAACTAATTCCTGCGGCGAAGCGACAATTATTACGCCGTCAAGAGGAATGGTCTGAAATACTGTTAAAGCTACGTCGCCTGTGCCGGGAGGCATATCAATAAACATATAGTCAACATCGCCCCAAATTACATTTGTCCAAAATTGCTCTACCGTGCCCGCAATAAGCGGCCCTCTCCAAACTACGGGGTCAGTTTCGTTATTTGTTAACAGATTAAGAGACATAACAGATATACCTGTTTTTGTGTATACAGGTAAAATGCCTTCGTCGTTGCCGGTAGCGTGTGTTTTTAGTCCAAATGATTTTGGGATAGAAGGACCTGTTATGTCTGCGTCTAAAACAGCAGTTTTATAACCTTCTCTTTGCATTGAAACTGCCAACAAAGAAGTGACAAGACTTTTGCCTACACCGCCTTTGCCGCTTACTATACCAATAACTTTCTGTATTCGGCTTAGTTTATGCGGTTTTGCAATTAAATTTTCTTTTCTGTCATCGCAGTTGTTTTCGTTGCATTCGTCGCAATTATGCGAGCATTTTTCACTCATGGTTTATTTCTTCCTCCATTGATGTATTTTACGTTTTAAATCAACGTTATTTATGTTTTATAAGGGCGTTCGCCTTAAAACTCTTTCATAGTAGTTTCATAAACAACTCTTAAGGCGTTCTGAGCAGGACAGTCGATATGCGCTATGCTTACGCCTTCGTTTATTGCTTTACTCACATGCCTGTCAAAAGGTATAACACCTGCAACTTTTATGTTATGGTGACGGCAGTAATGCTCAATTAAGATCTTAAAGTTATAACAGAATGGACATCATTGTCAACAATCATTTGAGCTGTTTTTAATCCTGCTCCGCTCGTTTCATCTTTTGAATAATTTTGTATC
>CALLXO010000017.1 GCA_937875645.1 uncultured Clostridia bacterium | reverse complement strand
ATGGTGCCTGAATTTATCGTCGTGCATAATACCGCGAACGACGCGAGCGCACAGAACGAAATCGCTTACATGATACGTAACGATAATCAGGTATCGTTTCATTACGCCGTGGACGATATCGGCGTGGTGCAGGGTATACCTGAGAACCGCAATTCTTTCAATGCCGGTGACGGGGGCAATGGCAGAGGTAACCGAAAAGGCATCGCAGTTGAAATTTGTTACTCAAAATCAGGCGGCGAGCGGTTTATTGCCGCCGAGCAAAACGCCGCGAAATTTATCGCAGAGAAACTCAGAGAAAGGGGTTGGGGCATAGACCGAGTTACCAAACACCAAGATTACAACGGTAAATACTGCCCACACCGTACCCTCGACATGGGCTGGCAACGATTTTTAAATATGGTGCAGGCTGAATTAAATGCGATCACTCCGGCACCCGCTCCGCCCGCGAAAAAGTCAGTTGACGAAATCGCGCAAGAAGTTATTGCAGGCAAATGGGGTAATGGTGACGACCGCCGGCACAAGCTGGCCGCTGCGGGTTATAATTACTCTGCTGTGCAGAAAATCGTTAATGAGTTGGTGAATGGCAAGACTGCTCCGAAGCCTGCGAAAAAGTCAGTTGATGAAATCGCCCGTGAGGTTATCGCCGGAAAATGGGGCAACGGTAACGACCGCAAGACAAGGCTAAAAGCCGCCGGATATGACTATTCGACAGTGCAGAAGCGAGTAAATCAGATTTTAAAGTAGGAGTAGGAGTAAAATTATGGACGGAGTAACATTAGTGGCGATAATATCAGGCGTAGGCACTTGTCTCGGCACACTGGCAGGTATAATGACAGCCAACAAGCTGACGAATTACAGACTGCAACAGCTTGAAAAAAAGGTCGATAAACATAATCGTCTTGTGGAGCGTATGGCGGCGGTTGAACAATCATGCAAATCGGCACATCACCGCATAGATGAAATTAATTAAAAGGAGTTTTGAAAAATGGAACAAATTACAACCGCAATCGTAGGACTGCTTGTAGCGGTCATAACAGCCCTAATAGGCGTAGTAACCCGCAAGGTAACAACTTACCTTGCCAACAAAGAAATATCGGCAGAAATCGCCGCAGTAACCAATACAGCGGTACGCGCAGTCGAGCAGATATACAAAGACCTGCACGGTGACGATAAATTGAACAAAGCGAAAGAATACGCCCTTGAATTACTTAACGAAAGAGGTATCGCAATCAGTGAGATTGAGTTAGATTTGGCGATACATAAGGTAGTGCAGGAGCTGAATCAGGGCAAAGAGAAAATATTGAAATCATTATAAGACAACGCCGGGCGGTCAATTACGACTGTCCGGCGTTTTTTCTCGCTTTGAATTTACGTATGTTAAGTGCATTTTGAGTTGGCTCATCAAGATTATACACGCATCTTTGGTAAGGCAGATAGCTTATAACTGCGTTTGTTGTTAAGTTATATATTTTGGCGATTTCTTTGATAGAAATATTGTTCTGGTATAAATCGTTAAAAACGGCGCAACGTTCGCTGTCCCACATATCGTATGTTATTAAAATTTTTCTCACCTTTTGGTCTGATAGATGCAACGCTTTTGCAACACCTTTTACATTGCCAAGCTGCTTATAAACGTCAATGACAGTTTCGACTTTCATTTCAATTCACGCCCTTTTGATTTTAGAATATCACAATAACAGACGGGTGTCAAGGCATATGCCGGACGGTCTTAATCGACTATCCGGCATATGTTTATTTACATTTCTTTAATCTCGTTCCACAGTTTTTCAGAGGGGACGTACTCGCGGCCTAAAACTAATGTGGTTGTGTCCCTTTTGATTAAATAGCCGTTTTTGTACAAAAATTCCTCGACCTCATCAAAAATATACCGGGTAAGCTGGTCTTGCGTACCCATGAAAACACCGGAATACTGTACGGTTACTTGAGCGTCTGTGCCAAGACCGCCACCATACCCGTAAATAACTTCGGCAGGGGTTACATGTATACCAACCTTAAAACAAGTTTCATCATCTTGCGTAAGAATAAGTTTTCCTAAATTTTTCATTTTTGATTGCTCCTTTAATTTTTTCCCGCCTTTTGCCGGGCGGGTGCGGCTTGTGAATTACAGTAGTTTTTCGTTTGACATTACGTGCGGTGCGCCCACCATGCTGTAAGATGTAAACGCAACATTTCCGAGGTCTGACTTACGCAGGTATTGTACAGGTGTTTGCAGCGGGTTTATTTCGGCGCGAATTTCACCGTAATTTTTAATATACTCCACGCCCTCCGGAGTGGTTGCTGCCAATCTCCACAGTATGTTGCCTTTCAATACTTCGTATGCTTTGATTTCCATTCTGATTACCTCTTTTCATTTTTTGTGGTACTCTCTCTTACCACTGTATATATTATACTACACATACATAGTATTGTCAAGTGTTTTTCAAAAATATTTTTAAATTATTTTTCTTTTCGCCAATCTTTATATTTCCCAGATTTGACGCGCTCATCTGTGTACGGCTCGTCTTTTTTCACCAGCCACCGCCCGCCAATGTTTTTGGCAGGTAATGTCCCGCGATTGATTTTTTGCTTTACGCTGTCCGGCAATCTGCCGTGTAGCTTGGCATACTCTGCCACAGTTATATAATTGTCGATGCTGTCTGACATACTATTTCCTTTCTTTGGGGCGGTGTTGCCCGCCCCTGCTTAAATTAATCTTTTATGCCGTAATTTGCTTCGCAATTTGCCTCGGTAATGAGGCGGCTAAATTTTTGCTTATCCATACCGCGCTGCGCCTCAATGTACGGTATCCATTTTGCAAGTTCGATTGCCCCCTGCGCGCCGTAGCCCTCATCTTCATACGCCGCGTCCGGGTCACCATGAAATTTTTCGTAAAGAATAATCGCTGACTGCGGGATAGGTGTTTCGGCAAGCTCTTTTTCTCTTGCTTCACGCGCTGCCGCTTTTTCAATTTTTTCAATTTCTTTTTCGCTTATAATTTCGGTAAGCTTTTCCGCGCTGATAGAGGCGACATATTCGGTCTCAAACGCTCCCCATGCGCCCTCTCGGACGGCTTCTGCGCTGCCGTGCATAACAACATCATCATATTTAAGCTCTACGCCGTCAACCTCATACTTGAGTATCGGGTATCCGTCAAGGTCGCCTGTCTGTGTTACTGTAACGCGTACATTACCAGCGGGTATCTCTTTGGCTATCTCAGCGGCTTTGGCGTGCATTTTGTCGGTGAGTATTTTATCTGCCGCTGCTTTAGCGTCGTGTTCTGCCTGCCACTCAGCTTCGAGTTTTGCGACCTGTGCAAAATATTCGTCAACCACTTTTGCCAGTTCGGGTCTGCTCTCATAGCGCACATATATTTTTCTGTTTTTCTTGTCGTCTTGAAACTCTACTACTTTTATGCCGTTAACTTCTGTCGGCACGCCTCGGGTTAAATGCCTGCCTGAAATTTCGCCGCAATTTTCGTCTGCGTCGTATGTGATTGTGTTACCAATTAATTCTGCCATTTCAATTACCTCTTTTTAATTTATTGTGACCTCTCTCTGCCACTATCTATATTATACTATACATATATAGTATTGTCAAGAGGTTTTTAAAAGTTTTTTAAAATAATTTCGAGAATGTTTTTCACGCAAAAAAGAACCGACGGGGTTAACCGTCGGTTTGGCAAGCCTGAGAGAGATTGAGGTAATATAATTTAATGTTTCAACCCACGCACCCATAAGGGGCGACTGTTTGCTTGCCTATCTGTATTATATCAGACCGCCCCTATATTGTCAACGGCGCCGTACACGAAATTTACACGTTTGAGGCGAAAACCGTTGATTTGCACAAATCTGGCAGAGAACGCAAATGAACGCAAAACGCACTGTTCATGCGGGTTTGTGAAAGATTTTGAAAACAAACGGGCGGTACGAAAACGGCAGGAAACGCCGTAACGCGTTCCCTCTGTCTCCACCAAATATCCCATAAAGCCTGTATTCGTGCGGCTTTAGGGGATTTATTTTTTCTACATACACGATTTTTACACGATTTTATTTAAAATAGATACCGCGCGTTCTGATTCGCGCGGGTAGAGGTGAGCGTATGTGTTGAGTGTCTCTTTGATGTCGGCGTGACCCAATCGGCGGGAAATCTCTTGTATACTGATGTGCTCATTGGCAAGTAGTGACGCGTGGCTGTGTCTATAATCGTGTATGCGTATCGTTTTAACCCCTGCTGCGTCGGCGTACTCTCTGTTACGCTTGTCAACTGTGCTGTCTCTTAAGCACCTCAAGCCCCCGCAGGCCCGCCAATCATCATTCAAATTATCTGCCTTACTGTACCTTTTATAATGCTCATCTAATATAGTCTTGAGCGGCGCGGGTATCTCGATATCACGGTAAGATGATTTGTTTTTTGGCGGTGTTTCGCGGTCGCCACCTTTTAATTTTTGTGCGATTGACCGCCGGACATGTAAGACGTCGCCGTCAATATCAGACCATTTAAGGGCGTGTATCTCGCCTTTACGCAGACCGCAATAAAAAGCGATATTGAAAAATACATAAAAATCCCAATCCCGCAGAGAGCGGGCG
>CALLXO010000016.1 GCA_937875645.1 uncultured Clostridia bacterium | reverse complement strand
GGGGCTTATTTGTGACCCTGTTGCAAAACTGGTACAATTGCCTTGCGGTTTCCGTAACGCAAGTCAAGCTGCCAATGCTGTGGTGAGCGCAGATATGGCTCTTGCGGGGCAAACTTCTGTTATTCCTGTGGACGAAGTCATAGATGCAATGTATAAAGTAGGGCAAAAACTTCCCCTCGAATTTAAGGAAACTTCTTTAGGTGGTATTGCCGCAACGCCTACTGCCAAAAAATTTGCAAAAAAGATACATAAAATAAGTATTTTTACGGAATAATTTAATTAGTCGCTTAACGCCGCTAAAATGCGGCGTTTTTATATGCTTTAATGCGTTAAGGTTTTTATAGCTTTGTTGCAAAAAGGTAAAAGATGTGATAATATGTTAATCGTGATAAATGAGAGAGTGATAAAAAAAGATAAAAGAGGATATTTAATGTGGCTTATCATCGCAGTAATTTTTGTTTTGCTGATGGGTTTAGGCACTTTTTTTGATTATGATATCAGTAAATGGATGACTAAAAACTCTCTTAATTCGGGCGAGTATTATACTCATAACATTTTTGCTCAAGTTATGGAAACGATAGGCAGTTTTCCTATTTGGTTGGCGTTGTGTTTCGCTTTCGCTCTTCTTTTTTGGCTTGTTAAATATGATAATATGCCAATTTGGGCAAGGACTGTTTTTGCTGTATGTTTATTTGCGGCAGGCGTATTTGTCGCTTATATGTTTATGGCTGATGCTAGCAAATATTTGATGGAACAAAACGGCGTCGATTATTTAGTTAATCTTACGTCTATTGTATTGACAAATGTTGTTTTAGCTTTGATTATTGCTTCGCTTGTTTTTTTGCTCAGCAAAAATTTTAATGCGGACAAAAAGAAGCTTTTAGGACTGGCTATGGTTATATTATGCACCGCAGCCTTGTATTTTATAGTGACGTTAATAAAAACCCCTTGGGGAAGGGCACGCTTTAGGACAATCAGTTTTTTAGGCGACCAAAGCTTGTACACGCCGTGGTATGTAATTAACGGTAGCCGTAGCTTTGAATTTTTGCCGTATGACTGCTGCAAATCCTTTCCTTCCGGACATACTTTTAGCGGAGGTTTAGTGTTTGTTTTATTGTGTTTGCCTAGTGTATTTACACAGTTTAACACAAAAAAAACTAAGCTAACACTTTGGATAATTACCGTTAGCTATACGGCAATAGTGGCGCTAAGTCGCATAATAGCTGGCGCGCATTATTTAACGGATGTGACTTTTGGAGGTTTTTTGGCGTTGGTGGGTGTCTTGACTTTTAAAAGAATTTTTCTTGACGTTAATAAACGGAAAACAGAAAATATGACAAATTTCGACAAGAAGGCAGCGTAAAAAAACAGCTATTTATTGCCTTAATTACTTTGTCGTGATATAATAAGAAACAATTAGGAGAAGGGCTTTGGAAATATCTAAGAAAAAAATCAGTAAACACCAAAGTATAATTCTTTGGTTATTTGGAATATTCGGATGTATTGTGTTGCCTTTCCTTTTGATATTATTTGGGCTTCAGGGCGATATTATAGAAGACAGCCTATCAGACGTAGGCGGCAAATTCGGGCATTATACCCAACTTGTATATTTGTCGTTAGCTTTTTGCGTTTATTATGCTGTAGGCGGTTGGTATGTGCTTAAACTATGCGGCTACAAAGGATACATAATGCCTTCTGTGTATGTAGTGGGCGTTTTATTATATTTTATTACCGTTGTGGTGCCCTTTTTGCCTTCCGAACTGCCTATTTTAGCCGACATACATAATATTTTAGCACGTGTTTCCATAGCCATAATGTTACCTTGCGTTTTTTGGTTTACCTTGTGTTTGTTTTATGTGGACAAATGGATTGCCCTCGGTTCGATTGTGATATTTTTGTCAGTCGTTGGGTTGGTTATCTGGATGATAGTAAGTTTCGGCACGTGTATAATTGGCGAAATGGTGCTTCAAATATATCTATGTGTACATATTTTCGGCGAGCTTTTCATCTTGACAAAAAAGAATGTTGCCGACCACAAAAGATTTTTTGCCGAAGTATATTGTCTTATTGAACAGCTAAAAACAAGAATTAATGGATAAATTTAACTTAAGCGTAAACTGCGCTTTCGGTGTAGAAAATATATATGGATAAATTTAACTTAAGCGTAAACTGCGCCTTCGGTATAGAAAATATATTAGGCAGAGAGCTTGCCGAGTTAGGTTTTTCAAATTTAAAGGCGGAAAACGGTAGCTTTTGTTTTGAGGGAACAGCGCAAGACATTTCAGACTGCAATATGTTTTTGCGCACAGCGGAAAGAGTGTACATTGTTTTGGCAAAATTTACTGCCGACAATTTTGACGCCTTGTTTGATGGCGTTTTTTCTGTCCCTTGGCAGGATGTTCTGACCTGCGACGCAAAAATTATAGTCAATGCTAAAAGCGTAAAAAGCACTTTG
>CALLXO010000015.1 GCA_937875645.1 uncultured Clostridia bacterium | reverse complement strand
GACGCTCTTCCGATCTATGTCAGAAACTGCACCATCATAAGCAGCGGGTACATTAGACTGTTTAAGTTCGCTACCTTTTTTAAGCGCAAGAGTATGCACGGTTATATTATCAGGAATAAGCGAAATTGCTTTATCTATACTGTTTTTAAATTCGGCAAAGGTTTCTGTTGGCAAACCAGCAATAAAATCCATATTTACGATAAAATCGTACCGCTTAGCTAATACCAGTTTATCCACAATATCCTTTACGGTATGTTTCCGACCCACTATATCAAGCACACGCTGATTAAAGCTTTGAGGATTAATACTTATTCTGTTTACGGCGTGACTCTTTAGTACTTGTAGCGTTTGCTCTGTAATTGTATCCGGTCTACCCGCTTCCACAGTAAACTCATCTGCTTTAATGTTGTCGAAATGTGCTAAAAGCCTGTCTAATTCGCTTAAAGGGATGGAAGTGGGCGTTCCTCCGCCAAAGTAAATGTTTTTTACTTTTTTGCCGCTTTCTTCTATTAAATTAAGTGTTTCCTTTATCTCCGTATTTAATGCCGTTAAATACGGTTGAACAAAATTATTTAGTTTTTTTATTTCGCCAGCAGTAAAGGAACAATAACTGCAACGCGAAGTGCAAAAAGGTATACCCACGTAAAAATTTACTACCTTGTCGTCAAAATAGCGAAAACCTTGTTGTGCTTTTAATATTCTTTCAACAACAGTTATTTTTTTGTCGCTTACGTCAAAAACGTTTTTAAACATCTCCTTAAAATCGAGGTTTTCTGCCAAAAACTCATATGCAAGCTTTGTAGGGCGAATACCGGTAAGCGCACCCCACGGCATCTGCTTATCAAACACTTGTTTTAAACAATGATATGCGGCAAGCTTAGCATATCGCTTGATAAAGCGTTTTAGCTCTAACTTATCCCATTGTTTAGACAAAGTAAAAGTATTGCAATATGTTTTGTTTTTATATTGACATTGATTTTTTATAATAGCATCATTTTCGCAAGTCAAAATATGAATAATATTCGCTTGAGTTATATTAGAGGTGTACTCAAAAAGTTCGCCATGCATAAATAGCTTGGCAACGTCAATAAGCTCGCTAGCTAAAAAAGGTAGATTTGTATATAATCTTACCTTATCCACATCAGTCATAAATTTTAATCTCATCTTTTAAATAAGGGTTAGTTGCTTTTTCTGTCAATAACGAAGTTATATCCTCGTGACCGGGTAAAACTGTATAATCTTCAGAAATCTGATAAATTTTTTGCAGTGAATTTCGCATTTTTATACTGTCGCCGCCCCACAAGTCGGTGCGTCCCACACAGCCGCAAAAAAGAGTATCACCGCTAAGCATAAGATTCTCGATAAAATAGCATACACTACCGTCAGTATGACCGGGCGTACCCATCACCTTAAAAGTAAAACCGTCAACACTAAAGCTATCTGATTTGTCAATATAATTGGTGATAATGCAGTCATCAGCACGCGCCCGCCAACGGTTTTTTGAAGCATTAGCGGCTATCTCGCTGTCTAAACTGCTGCCAAAAATGGGAACTTTAAATTTATCCGTTAATATTTTTGCTCCTCCGCAATGGTCAAAGTGTCCGTGTGTCAACAAAATACCTACCAAATTTAATTTGTTTTCCGTTAAAAAATCCAGCACCTTGCCTCCGTCATGCGAGGGATCGACAACAACGCAATTATTACTCTCGTTAAAGTACAAAACATAAGTATTAGTAGGTAACATTCCTGTTTTTATTAATTTATATCTCAGCATTAGATTCCTTTCGTCTTTAAATTGTAGTCCTAAACACCTTAATAGTGTTAGGCATACCTTGGATACGTTTTATTAATTTATTTAATTGGTTGTGATTAGAAATTTCCACCGTAACAACAGCAACTGCATTACGTTGCTTGTCTTTTCGTGCATTTATGGCAATTATAGGTAACCCTTCGTTGGCAATAACTTTGGTAATCTCAGCAAATACGCCTACTTTGTCATCCAAAATAATTTGCAAAGTTGCGGCAAAGCTGTTTGTAGTAGGATTGGGATTTATCCACTTTGCTTCTATTAGACGCTCTATCTCTAAGCTTTTGACGGTATGACAATCTTTGCGATGAATGCAAACTCCCCTGCCTCGGCTGATATAACCTACAATTTCGTCACCAGGTACGGGGGAACAACAGCGGCTGAAACGTACCAGCAAATCGTCGTGTCCCTTTATTTCTACGTTGCTTTTTTCTCTTAATCGAGTGAGCTTGTTGGCATTTTGCGTTTCTACCACCATTTGCGTAAGCGCACTTGCATGGTTAAACAATTTTGACATTACCTGATTTATGGAAAGCGCTCCGTAACCTACTGCGGCGTAAATTTCCTCTAAACTATTGTATCTGTAACGTGTTGTGAGATCATTAATTGCTTGCTCTGTAAGCAATTGAGAAAGAGCAACGCCTCTTTTTTTTGCTTCACGCTCCAGCATAGACTTGCCAGTACGAATATTTTCGTCTTTAAGTTCGCGCTTGAAGTATTGCCTAATTTTCGCTTTTGCGCCTGAAGTTTTGACAATTTTAAGCCAGTCTCTTGACGGCCCTTTGCTGTTTGAGCTAATAAGAACTTCAACAACATCACCGTTTTGCAAAACCTTATCCAACGGCGCAATTTTTCCGTTAATTTTGACGCCGACACATTTATTGCCTACTTCGCTATGAATAGCATAGGCAAAATCTAATGCCGTTGCTCCTGTTGTCAAACTTCGCACGTCGCCTTTAGGTGTAAAACAATAGACTTCGCTGCTTAGTGAAATATCTTGTCTAATTAAGTCTAAAAACTCTTTGCTGTCCTTTAAGTCTGTTTCGTATACTAAAACTTCCTTTATCCAATTTAGTTTGCCTTCAAAGGAAGAGGAGCCCATTATTCCTTCTTTATATTTCCAGTGTGCAGCAATACCGTATTCGGC
>CALLXO010000014.1 GCA_937875645.1 uncultured Clostridia bacterium | reverse complement strand
CGAATGTATTACAATTAAAGCATGTGGAATTTTTATAAAAGAAAAAAGGTAGCTGCCACAGCTACAAAAAGAAAGTACAAATATAAAATCGGTTTGGCTCTGTCTGGCGGCGGGGCAAAAGGTTTTGCGCATATCGGGGCGATAAAAGCCTTCGAAGAGGCAGGTCTTACCTTTGATTTTATTTCGGGTACGTCGGCAGGCAGCATTGTGGGCGCTCTTTTTGCTGCGGGGTTTTCCTCCGAAAGCATGGAGCAGCTAGGTAAAACAATTAAAGAGAGCGACATAAAAAATAGCAAAATACTTCTTGTCCCTTCTAAATCGGAAAACATTGCATCACTTATGAGAAAATTTGCAGGGGATATAAGTTTTAAGGACTTAAAAATTCCTTTTGCTTGTTGCGCAACAGATATTTCTTCTGGCGAGGAAGTTATTTTAGATAAAGGTCAGTTAGCGCCTGCTGTTGCAGCAAGTTGTTCGGCACCGGTATTTTTTGACGGCATTGTCCTTGACGGAGTACGTTTAGTGGACGGCGGTTTGGTAAATAACATACCTGCCGATGTTGTGCGGCGTATGGGTGCCGAAATAGTTGTTTCTGTCAGTTTAAACGAAACGGGCAGCGAAGGCACAGACAGCAAAAATATACTCAATGTTTTGTGGGCGACCTTTGCTATTACAATGAGGTCTACTTCGTATAAAGGCATATTAAATTCCGATTTTTTGATTCGCCCCAATTTAAAAGGTTTTAAGGCAACAAAATTAGCCGGTATTGATGAGATGATTAAAGCTGGTTACGATGCTGCAAAAGATCAAATACCCTTTGTACTTGAAATTTTGGGCGAAAAAATTAAAAAAACAAAGGTAAAAAAACCTAAAAAAGAAAAGCGTATCAAGGACAAAAAAGACGAGGCTGAAAATATAATAAAGCAAGACAACATAATTGAAGACAAAGAAATATTTGAAAGCGGAGAAAATTGATATGTCAAAAAAAAGAAAAAGTGATTTTTTAGAGAAAATAAATAAAATAATAAGCGGCGAAAAAAACAAAAAGACCACATCGCGAAGCAGCAATACTAAAACAGATAATAGCATTATTAAGAGCAAAAAAACAAAAGTTACTGCAATATTTTTGGTAGTTTTTATTATTTGTTTGAGCTGCGCTCTGTTTTATATGGATATTGCTCCTTTCAATTTTGAAATTGACGGAGACTTCTTTAAATACTATACATATAAACAAAACGACCCAAATTCTGATTTGTCTTCTTTAGATGTACAAGACTTTAGATTTCATATGATAGACGTGGCACAAGGTGACTGTCTGCTTATTCAACTGCCTGATGGCAAACTTATGCTTATCGACGGCGGCAAAAAGAGCAAGGAAATAGCCTCAAGCATTATTAATTATATCCTTTCTGACACGTTAGGGTTAAAAAATCAATACGGAATAGTAACTATTGATTTTGTTTTGCTCACCCATACCGACGCCGACCATTGCGGCAGTCTTGACGACGTTATTAAAAGCGACAAGATATGCGTAAGCGAAGTTTACCGTCCTTTGATTTTGTCAAATTATCCTAATGACCCGCTCAAAGAACTTTCAACAGAGTATCAATTGAGCACTGTTAATACTGTAGTTTATTCTGAATTTGTAAAAGCGGTGGATAACGAGCAAGACTGCACAACACACTATAATATAGGCGAATATACCATTAGCGGCAACGGTTATGATATGTATTTTTTTAATGCTACGGCGGATATGTACAAAAATGTAACTACGGCGGCAGATAAAAATAACGTTTCGCCCATTGTTTTGTTGAAAGTAAACGGACGAAAAATTTTGTTGACGGGGGATGCCGATAAAGAGCAGGAAGATAATTTTGTTGCTAAATTAAACGGCAACAGTTACGAAATAAACTTAGAGGACGTGGATGTTGATTTTTTGAAAGTAGGTCACCATGGCGGCAAGGAATCTACAAATAGCAGTTTTTTAAACGCTGTTAAGCCAGAATATGCGCTTATAAGTGTGGGAGCGTCAAACAGCTATGGACATCCTTCTGCCGAAGTGCTAACGAGGCTTTCGCAAATAGGTTGTAGCGGAAAAATTTACCGTACAGATATAAAAGGCAATATTGTTTTGACAATAAACAGCGAAGGTGAATACTCCTTTGATTTCGGTCAAAGCAGCACCACTAATGCTAATTTAATTAAACAAGTGTTATTTAATGCATTTTTTAATGCAACACAAAAGGCATGTAAGTACTTATGATAAAAATTTTTGTAAAAGGTTATGCGCACGGCGAAGGCTATTTTTGTAAAGCGGTAGGTTTGCCATCAGGTTATTTAATTGATTTGGCTTTTTTAAATGAAGAAATAAAAAGCCGTCGCAAGGGGATAGGCAGAAGCCAGCGTATGTTAATAGAAAATGACGAGTTTGTTGTTGTGTCCGGTTTAGACAAACAAGGCAAGACAGACGGCACGCCTTTTGTTGTTTTTATTAAGAACATGGACAACGATATAGATAATAAACCGCCCATTACAGCTTTAAGGAGCGGACACGCCGATTTAGCCGCTTGCGTAAAATTAGGTTTAAAGGACGCGCGAATTGTTTGCGAACTAGCCAGCGCACGCCGTACAGTTGCTTATACTCTTATAGGTGCAATTTGTAAACAAATATTAAAAAGCAAAAACATCTTTACTTACAGTAGGGTCATGAGTATTGGCAAAGTATCGACAAATAAAACTTTTGACTAT
>CALLXO010000013.1 GCA_937875645.1 uncultured Clostridia bacterium | reverse complement strand
TATCCCTTTTCCTTTTTTTGTTCTTCCTTGATAATCTTATGGGTATATCTTGCCAATAAAAAATAATACAAATATGTCAAAATGTTGCATGCTGTGATAAAGAACAAAGGAAATAAATAATAAAGCAAGGATAATTTTTCAAAAATAAGTAACAAAACTGCAAAAGCAACGGTGCAAAACTGCACCGCTAAACAAATAATATTTGTCAGTCCTTTTTTTTTGAGAGTTTTTAATGCGCCTGTGCCGTTTATTTGGTTGCCAAAAAGTATTTTATATTTGCTCTTCATTAATTATCGCCCTAATTAATTTAGTCTGACGGTTTCCAAACGGTTTTCCCTGCGTCCATCAAACCTTTTTGCTCTCTAAGATACTTTTCTATCTGCTCCTGTACCATCCGGTATTCGCCATTGGGGTCTTCGTCTCCTAATTCCTCTTTAAGTTGTTGGAGCTTTTCCAGTTGCTCGTTTAGTTTGCGTTCTTTTATGTTTAGCTGTATTTTTTGAGATAACAGTGTTATAAACACCAGCACCAACACGAATATCAGTACTACCGCCGCCACTGTTATAAATTTTATTTTTTTGTTGTTTAAAGGCATTCCCCACCACTCCTTTAATAAAAATACTTATTTTATTATACAGCCAACTAAAAAAGGTGTCAAGTGCCTCTTTAAACAAAATCATATAAAATGCTAAACCGGTTAATATCCCCAAAAAGCAAAAAAACCTAACTTCAAAGCAGACAAAACGCCAAAAACACCATAAAACAAATGCGCCGGATAGCATCCCAAACAACGCATCACGCACTACGCACAGTATTTTATCTTTTAATTTAGCATTAAAAAATATTGCCGATAATACGCCTAAAACAATGCCGCAAAAAACAAAAGCTAAAAAGACATACACTTGCCCTTTAACTCTGTTTATCATTTAAACATACCTTTTAGGCTGAGTCTTTTTGCTTTGTCGGTATAAGTGATAGAAGCAACAAAATCGCCCTCTACAACAAGAGTGCCGTCCTCAACGTTAAGTTTATTTGCATTTAGCCCCACGCCCCTTATTATAACACGCTGATTTTCTGTTGTGACTTCTATCTCTTTTTCAAAAATACTGACAACGCTGGTTAGTCCGCTTAAACTGACCTTTTTGCAGTTGTCAACGATAAGAGTATGTTTTTTTACTGTGTCAACCATATTTTTCCCCCTTAATTTAATTGTATGCGGGAGAAAAGCTAAAAAGCAATTTTTTTGTAAAATGCGCTATATACGCTCTTACTGAATATTAATTATTTTGATAAAGAGATTTTTCCGCTTTAGCCTTTAATTTTTCAATTAAACGACGTGCCTCCTCAACATCTCTTATCCATCTTAATTTGATTGATTGCTCTGCTAATTGAACGATTAATATTCCGAAAGAATATCTGTAATGTCTGGCATGATAATGCCTTTGTGATATGAAAATTATTTCATCAGGCCTAACGCTTTTTATTATATTTTTTTTTGGACAAAAATAGATTTTTCCTTCATTATAGTAAACTATTACTTTGGGGATATCTATTAACCATTTTGTGTAAATAAAGGAAAATATTACAATAAGAGGGTAAGATACTATAAGCACCAAATATTGTTTTAGGTCAGATAGTATGTACGGCATAATAAAACAAATTGCTACTGTTAATAACAAAGTAATCGCCCATAACAGAACAGTAAATACGATAATCGCAGCCGAACGTACCGCAAGAACTTTTTTTCCCATAACAGTCTTCCTTTATTTTTTATACTGTAATTATTTTTTAGCAATATGCTTTGCATACTTAAGGCTTAAATAAAAATATGTGTTTCTACAATAACCTATTAGTAATACTTTAAATATATCAAAAATACTTTAATATATCAAAGTTTTTTAATTTCGTAGCAATCTTTTGTATCTACAATTTCGTAACCTTTTTTGTTTATGTCAGCTCGTAACAAATCACTTTTTGCCCAGTCTTTGTTTTTGCGTGCTGTTAGTCTTTCTTTTGCCAAGGCAACAATTTCGGCAGGGATATCAATATTTTCTTGCTTTTTTGGCAGCTTATCTAAGCTTAAACCAAACACTCTATCCCACTTCAAAGTGAGATTATAAATATCTTTACTCTTAGGTAATTTTATCAATTTCCACATAATACCCAACGCTAAGCTTACATTTAGGTCATCATTAACTGCCTGAATAAATTCTTCATCAAAAGTTTTTAATGTGTTTTCGTCTGTTTTATCAGTACTTTCAAAGTGTTGCCGCAACGTTTCCAAAAGCCTGTCATAAGCAGTTTTGGCCGCCGATAAATTTTCAAAAGTGAAGTTAAGCTTTTGCCGATAGTGTGTGTTTAAGCAAAAATACCTAAAATGCAGGGAAGAATAACCCCTCTCTAATAATTGGGTTAAAAGGTAGCAATTGCCTAACGATTTACTCATTTTGCCGCCATCGTAAAGCATAAATTCGCCGTGCATCCAATAATTTACGCATTTTTTGTCCAACCAGCATTCCCCTTGAGCTATCTCATTTTCGTGATGAATAGGTATGTGGTCAATGCCGCCTGTGTGTATGTCAAAGGGTGAGCCTAAAAATTTATTGCTCATCGCTGTGCACTCTATGTGCCAACCGGGGAAACCTTTGCCCCAAGGACTGTCCCATTGCTGAATATGGTTTGGCTGTGCCTTTTTCCACAGTGCAAAATCGGCGGGGTGGCGTTTTTGGTCGTTGACTTCGACACGTAG
>CALLXO010000012.1 GCA_937875645.1 uncultured Clostridia bacterium | reverse complement strand
TTTTGTGTTGAAATTATTCTACCAGGTTTTGATTCGCTATGAGTCTTTTTTTATCCGTTGCTTTTCATTTTACAATGCGCCGTAATTTAAAAGCGCTATCAAATTGCGTCAAAGAGATTGCATAGAGGGGGATTTTTAGGTATAATAAAAAAATGGACAACAATGTAATAAAAAATAATATACGAAATTTTTGTATAATAGCTCATATTGACCACGGCAAAAGCACGCTTGCCGACAGACTCATAGAGTTTACCGGCAGAGTAGCAAAACGTGATATGTCAAATCAGCTTTTAGATAGTATGGAATTGGAGCGGGAGAGGGGCATTACCATTAAGCTTACTCCTGTAAATATGACATATGATTACCAAGGGGAAACATACAGTTTAAACCTTATCGATACTCCCGGTCACGTTGACTTCACATATGAAGTTTCTCGCAGTTTAGCTGCTTGCGAAGGCGCTATACTAATTATCGATGCCTCTCAAGGAGTAGAAGCACAAACGGTTGCAAACTGTTATTTAGCTTTAGACAATGATTTAACGATATTGCCGGTAATAAACAAAATTGATTTGCCCTCCGCTCGTCCTGAGGAGGCAAAGGAGGAAATTGAGGAATTAGGACTGGATACAACAGATATTCCTCTTGTTTCCGCTAAAGAGGGCATTAATATCGAAGATGTGCTTATTGAAGTTATCAAAAAAGTTCCGCCGCCTGTAGGCGACAGCAACGCTCCGCTAAAAGCACTCATTTTTGACTGCGTCTACGACAATTATAAGGGCGTTCTGCTTTTTGTGCGTATTTTTGAAGGGGAAGTTAGTGTTGGCACAAAAATTAAAATGTTTCAGGCAATAGGTAAAATTTACGATGTGACGGAAGTAGGCATTTTTACACCAGCTATGAGCGCAACAAAAAAGTTATCAGCAGGCAGTGTCGGTTATATCGTTGCAAGCATAAAAACTGTTGCTGACGCATATGTGGGCGATACTGTTACCGATGCCGACAGACCGACGGACAAGCCTTACAAAGGCTACAAGAGTGTACAGCCTATGGTTTTCTGTGGAATATTCCCTGCTGATGGTAGCAAATACGAAGACTTAAAGGAAGCATTAGAAAAATTAAAGTTAAACGATGCTTCTCTCGAATATACTCCTGATACTTCCTTAGCTTTGGGCTTTGGTTTTAGGTGCGGATTTTTAGGTTTGCTGCATATGGACGTTATTCAACAGCGTTTAGAGCGGGAATTTGATTTGGATTTAGTCACTACCGCTCCCGGTGTAAATTATCACGTTTACACGACAGAAGGTGTTATGCTTGATGTTGATAATCCCTCAAAACTGCCAAAAGTAACAGCAATCGAGCGTATGGAAGAGCCTATTTCCTCCTCTTATATTTATACCCCGCCCGAATATGTAGGCAACATTATGGAGTTATGCCAAAGCAAAAGGGGAGTATTTGTAGATATGACCTATATAGATCCAAAGAGAGTTAGGCTGACTTACGAAATCCCCTTAAACGAAATTATCTATGATTTTTTTGATACTTTAAAATCCCGCACACGGGGATATGCAAGCCTTGATTATGAGATTAAAGGGTACAAGCAAAGTAAGCTTGTAAAATTAGATATACTTTTGAATGGCGAAATGTGCGATGCGCTGTCTATCATAGTACACGAAGACAATGCTTATTCGCGCGGACGAAAAATCGCTGGAAAACTTCGAGAAGCAATACCTCGTCAAATGTTTGAAATACCTATTCAAGCGGCGATAGGCGGCAAAATTGTTGCGCGTGAAACGGTAAAAGCTTTACGCAAAGACGTTTTGTCAAAGTGTTATGGCGGCGATATTTCACGCAAAAAGAAGCTGCTCGAAAAACAAAAAGAGGGCAAAAAGCGTATGAGACAGGTAGGCAATGTAGCTATTCCTTCCGAAGCTTTTATGTCTGTGCTTAAAATAGATGATGAATAATATCCGAAAATTAGGATTATATCTCCATATTCCTTTTTGCAAAAATCGCAATATGCGCATTTGGATTGCAAAAAGGAATATG
>CALLXO010000011.1 GCA_937875645.1 uncultured Clostridia bacterium | reverse complement strand
GCAATACGAAACAAAAAAAACAGTAGCCTTGTTGTTGCGCTGGAAAAAACAAAGTCGGATAAAGACTGTATAGGTATGGTATCAGCAGGCAGCACAGGAGCGGTGTTGACAGGCGCATTTTTAAAGATAGGAAGGATAAAAGGCATACAGCGACCGGCGTTAGCGCCAATTTTGCCCACCGTAAAGGGGGGTGACGTGGTGCTTATTGACTGTGGCAATTTGCTTTTATGGGCAACGCTTACGCAAAAACTATGCTTAACATCGAAAAACCGCGTATCGCTTTACTTTCTAACGGTACCGAAGACAAAAAGGGCAACGTACTTACGCAGGAAGCATTTAAGCTTCTTAAACAAACCGAGTTAAATTTTGTCGGCAATATGGAAGCCAGAGAGATAATAAGCGGCGATTATGACGTTGTTGTGAGCGATGGTTTTAGCGGTAACATTGCGCTAAAATCCCTCGAGGGAGCAGTTTTATCTTTAATGTCACTAATTAAGGCGGAAATAATGACAAATTTAAAGACAAAAATTGCAGGCAGTATGCTTAAAAAGAATTTTAATAATATAGCAAGAAAAATGGACTACAATAAACTCGGCGGCGCACCTTTTTTAGGGGTGGAAAAAATAGTTATCAAGTCGCACGGCACTTCGAAGGCGGAGAGCATTTATGGCAGTATAATGCAGGTGGTAAATATGCACAAAAACAATCTTGTTAGTAACCTCACAAATGAGTTGCCGTTAAAAACAGAGCAGACCGAGTAATTATAACAGACAGCGTCAGTTATGGAGGAGAAATTTGAATACGACAAAAAGCGGATTGGTAAACAGCTTAAGTAATATCGAATATATAATAAAATATACTTTTAAAAACAAAAATCTGTTGATAAAAGCTTTTACACATTCATCTTTTACGCAAGATAAAAATCTTACATATGAGCGTATGGAGTTTTTGGGAGATGCTCTCTTGAATTTTGTAGTTGCCGAATATCTTTACGAAAATTATCCCGAAAAGGACGAAGGGGATTATACCCTTGCCCGTTCGGAAGTTGTCGATACCAACAGCCTTTACCGAGAGATTTCTCAGCGGGGGCTTATATATTATTTACTTG
>CALLXO010000010.1 GCA_937875645.1 uncultured Clostridia bacterium | reverse complement strand
AATATCAAAAGTAAAATGACAGCGTTAAGAATATTTAATTTGCCGGGTATACACATAATATACAAAACCACGCAGGAAAAAGCCATAAGCAAGCCTTTAAATGCAAAATCCTTGCGCTTAATAAAAGAAGGCAAGCATACCATGCTGATGCCCATTATTAATCCGACATTGGAAGTAACACTTCCTAATGCGTTGCCTATTGCTATATCTGTGTTGCCTTTTACCGTCGCCAAAACTGACACTAATAATTCGGGTAAAGTGGTGGCAAAACTGACAACAGTTGCGCCTATAATAAACTTGGGAATTCCTGATTTTTCCGCAATCCAGCTGGAAGCGTCCACAAACCAATCGCCTCCTTTAATTATAAGTACCAATCCCACTATAAATAATACAATTATCCAAACTAACGGCATTTTTGCCCTCCGCCCTCATTTATTTATGGTAAAATTTTCCATTAAATTTGTCCGCTCGTTGCCGCAACTGCCGCCTCTTAGCGCTTCCTTTTAGTCTATGTAAATATTTACCATTCTATTTGTTTTAAAGGTATTTTGTCCTCTATCAAAATATCTATTTCTTTTGATAAATTTGTATTTTCTGCAATTCTTTCCGCTTTTTGTTTTATGTATAAACCGCTGCTTTCCGCCAACACTTCGCCGCTTTTGTCATAAATTTTAGCAGAAGCGGTAAACGTCCAGCTTTTGTTTATGTCCATTTTGCCAACAGCAAGTAATTGTGTGTCCAACGGAACAGGTTTAAGATACCTTAAATTTATACTTCCCGTCACCGCCCAGCTTGTCGGCTCTGTTATCCAAAGTGCCCTACCTGCTATTTCATCAAGCATTGCGCATATTATGCCACCGTGCGTCCTTTCAGGATAACTTTGATGAAATTGTTTTGTTTCAAAAACACAGACTACCTCTCCCTCTTCTGTCTCATAAAAGGAAGACAATAGCCCTGCTTTGTTGTCTACGCCGCATATAAAACAATCGTGGCTGCTTATTTGCTTTTTTGTGATATTAAATACCATATAAATCTAAAAAACTACTACTCTTGTCTTTTGTGGAGGATTATTCAACACCGGTATGCAGTCTGCCATCGATAAATAAGCCGTCACTGGTTATTTCTACCCGCATAAAACCCTTTATTGACTTAAACACAATTTTTGCTAATGTCGTTTGCCCCTCGTTAGCCGAATAATATATCCTTATAGGGCTGCCTTTTGTGTCAATAATTTTTATTGAGTCAATACTTGCCGTGTCATGATTAATCGCTTTGGTTTTTAAGTAGGATATAAACTGCTCACGTGTTAAATCAATTCTGCCCTCTAATGCTACAATTTGCGGCTGTTTTATTTCGGTAAAATAAATAAAAATATCTTCTACCCCTTGGTCAAAATCACCCTCACCTTTTATTCCGTCAAGGATGATATTGTAATCAAGCCATATGGCGGCTTTGTTCGCTTTTTTCATTACCTTGGAAAAAATAGGTATAGAAATTATCGCTAAAACTGCTATTATTCCTATCACTATTAAAAGTTCGACAAGAGTAAGACCTTTTTTGTCCATATTGTCTCCTTAACAAAATACGATGCCAAACACAAGAAATATGTTGCTATTTTTGTAGCCGTCAAGCAATACCTGCATATTATAAAATTTTGTATGATTATTGTCAAACTTTTGACGCTTTAATTTCTGCATACTTCATTTTGGCGCATTGTAAAATGAAAAGCAACAGATAAAAAAAGACTCATAGCGAATCAAAACCTGGTAGAATAATTTCAACACAAAA
>CALLXO010000009.1 GCA_937875645.1 uncultured Clostridia bacterium | reverse complement strand
TTTGCCTTTATCGGCATAGCATTTGTCGGCGTTGCAAAATATGTCTTCAAAAATAAAACTAAAACCGCTGTATTAACAGGCACAACATTAGCTTTTGTATGGCGATTTGTTATGCACCTGTTTAGCGGAATAATTTATTTTTCGGCGGGATATGTGGTGGAAGGACTACCCGCCGCTAACGCATGGTTGTACAGCTTTGTTTATCAGTTAACATATGTGCCTTTTGATGCTCTCATCGCAATTGCTGTTTTGGTGTTGCTGTTGTTTACTCCCAGCTTTAACCGTCTGACAAATGTAATGCGTAAAAAGGACTAAACATCTTTTATTACGGTTTAAGGAATACTTTTTGATAACTTTTTAGGGTCTACAAAAGGACGACTGCTTCATACAGCCGTCCTTTTTTGTAAAAAATATTGTTAATTTTAGTCACTTATACCGCGCAAGCGGCGGATAGTAGCTGCCTTGTTACTTGCCTGAAAAACTGTTTTGCCAGCAACGATGGCGTTTGCGCCAGCAATTAGCACTTTGTCAATATTTTCTTCTGTTATACCGCCGTCCACTTCGATTATTATGTCCTTTTTGCCTATCAGCGTTTTAATTAACTCTATCTTTTTTAAGGCATTTTCCATAAACTTTTGACCGCCAAATCCCGGCTCAACAGACATTATAAGTACTAAATCAATTTCGTCAAAATAAGGTTTTAGAGCAGAAACAGGGGTATTTGGCTTTATAGATATACCAACCTTTTTTCCACTCTGTTTGATTGCCGAAATAGTCTCTGCTATTTTTTGCGTTGCTTCTATATGAAAAGTAATAATATCTGCGCCAGCCTCTGCAAACTCCTTAACATATCTAACAGGTTCGGTAATCATGAGGTGAACGTCCATTATTAAATCGCTCAGCGGTCTAATATCCTTTACCATTTTTTGACCGAAAGTTATGTTAGGGACAAAAACACCGTCCATAACATCAACGTGAATCCAATCGGCTCCGTTTTTGTTAAGCATTTTTATAGCTTCACCCATTTGTGAAAAATCTGCCGACAATATGCTTGGGGCAACATATACTTGATTATTTGACATATTCTTTTCTCCTTTTATTATTTTTATTCGAAACGCTGTTTTTCACGTGTTTTAAGTTCCTCATAAACTGCCAAATAACGTTGATAACGTCCTTCGTCTAATGTTTTTTGTTGTACTGCTTTTTTTACCGCACAATCGGGTTCCGCCGTGTGAGTGCACATATTGTAGCGGCAGTCCTTAGAAAGCTGATAAAAACTGTGGAAATATAACGAAAGTTCCTCCGCTTTTATGTCTAAAACGTCAAACAGACTAAAACCTGCCGTATCCACAATAAAGCCGCCGTTAGATAATTCGTGAAACTCATTATGCCGCGTGGTATGTTTTCCTCTTTCGGTTTTTTTTGATAACTCGTCAATTTGTTTGTTTAGTCCGGGGATAATTGCATTAATAATACTTGTTTTGCCTACCGCCGACTGACCGCATAAACACACCGTTTTGTTGGCGAGGGAATTTATTAACGACTGTATCCCTTCCCCATTTAGTGAAGACACAGGAAAAATACCCTCCACTTCGCTGTTGTATTGCTCTTTCACTTGCTTTATAAAGCTGCTGTCTGTTATGTCAAGTTTATTGATAACAATGCTTATAGGGATGTTTTGTCTGTTGCAATTGATAATAACCTTGTCCGCCAAAATAAAATCAGGCTGGGGCAAAACAGAAAGCACAATATATACTTCGTCCACGTTGACGACGGCGGGGCGTGTCAGATTGTTTTTTCGTGGAAGAATTTTATTTATTACAGCATCGCCTTGTTGGTCTGCTACTTCGACGCTGTCCCCTACGGAAATATAGTCATAAAAATACTTGACCTTTTTTTGCGCAAAACAATTTATTTGTTCCCCCTTAATGGAAACAACATAATTGCCCCCTACCGCTTTTATTACTTTGCCGTATCTAATCTTACTCATCGTTTATAATACGGCGACGTAATTGTCCGCATGCGCCTTCTATATCCACGCCTATTTGGCGTCTAATTGTATTAGATACGCCTAATTCCGTCAGTTTTTTTGCAAACTGTTTTGCGTTGTCGGTATTTGTCGGTTTTAGGCTGCGTTCCTTCACTGGGTTTAGCTTTATAAGATTAACGTGACAACTCATATCCCTCGTTAACTTTGACAACTGTTTGGCATCTTCCTCGCTGTCGTTTACGCCTTCTATTAAAACATATTCAAAAATAATGCGTCTGCCTGTTTTGTTAAAATAATACTTTGCCGCTTCAATGACAGAAGTCAAGGGGTAACTCTCGCTTATGGGCATAATTTGCCGGCGTTTTTGTTGAGTAGGACTGTGCAGCGAAATAGTAAGGTTTATTTGAAAATTTAAGTCTGCCAAAGCTATCATTTCCGGAGGAATTCCGCAAGTGGATAAGCTGATGTTGCGCATAGAAATATTTAGACCTTGTTTATCGTTTACTAACTGCAAAAACTTGATAGTATTGTCAAAGTTATCCAACGGCTCACCGCTGCCCATCAAAACAATGTTGGTAATTTGCCGCTCCTTTGTGTCGCCGCCCATAAATCTATTTACGGCGGTGACTTGGCCCAAAATTTCCCCTGTTGTTAAATTTCGTATCAAACCTTGTAGCGTACTTGCGCAAAAATTACAACCCATGCGACAGCCTACTTGTGTACTTACGCACAGCGTGTTGCCGTATTTGTATTTCATAAGCACGCCTTCTATTATATTACTGTCAGAAAGCTTGTATAAAAATTTTTGTGTGCCGTCTTTTGATTCAAAACGGCGAAACAGTGTGACGGGGCAAGCTATATGTTCCTCTGCTAATTTTTTTCGCCACTCCTTTGATAAATCTGTCATCTCGTCAAAATTGTAGCCTTTTACCAACCAAGAATACAACTGTTTCACCTTATAAGGCTTAACGTCATTAAATATTTCTGTTAATTCTGAAAGCGAATTATCTAATAATATCATTTTGTTTTAACCATACGTGCAATATAAAAACCTTCTGCGTCAAAAATGTGAGGCAAAATCTGCAAGTCCTTTGTTTCTGTTTTAATGGGAAGATTTAAGTCAGTCAAAGCAAACTCAGGATTTTGCGCCAAAAAATTTTTAATATTTTTTCTGTTTTCTTCTGCGAAAACTGTGCAGGTACTGTAAGTAAGATAACCCCCCACTTTAACATAATTTTTTGCCGCAAAAAGCATTTTTTGTTGAACAGCAACAAGGTTGCGCACATCGTCTAATTTTTTAAACAGCTTGATTTCCGGTTTGCTGTAACATACGCCAAAGCCGCTACAAGGCACATCAAGCAAAACAAAGTCAAATTTACC
>CALLXO010000008.1 GCA_937875645.1 uncultured Clostridia bacterium | reverse complement strand
TGTATTTCATTGTGCAGCTACCCAAAGGATAAAAACCGTTGTCCACTCCGTGCGCAAAGCGGCTTAACTGCGTATAATGCCTTACCGAATCCTGTTCGGAAATTTCCGGCAACCGTGCTTCTGACTTGCGTTTTTGTGCCTTTAGTTGATAATGAGGTACGTCAAGTTTATCTAACTGAACACCTGTGCGCCCCTTAACGGATTTTTCGAAAATCAGCATTATTTTACCTCCTTAAAGATAGAAACCACCTTATCCAAAGTCGCTTTGTCGGCTTTTTCCGTCACGCACCATATGCTGTCTGTGTCATTTATTTTTAGCCCGCCCAAAATGCCCTCTTTGTCCAAAGTATCAGTTACCTTTTTGTTGTATTTATCTGTCTCTATGGCAAATTCGTTAAAAAATTCGCCTTGATATTTTAATTTTATTCCCTTAACTGCTGACAATTGTTCTGCCAAATAATGCGCTTTAGAAATACACGCATCTGCTACTTGTCGCATGCCCTCTTTGCCCATCAACGAAAGATAAATAACCGCCGTCAATGCGCATAACGCTTGGTTGGAACAAATGCTGGATAAGGCTTTTTCGCGACGAATGTGTTGTTCTCTCGCTTGCAGCGTCAAAACAAATGCTCTTTTGCCGTTTTTATCCACCGTTTGACCTACCACTCTGCCTGGCATTCTCCTTGTCATTTTTTCGTTACAGGTTAGTATGCCTAAATATGGTCCGCCAAAACTTATAGGCATACCCAAAGGCTGTCCTTCGGCAACGGCTATGTCTGCGCCGCATTCCTTAGGTGTACTTAGCACCGTTGCTGCTATAGGATTAAAAATGTAAACAAACTTTGCGCCCTTTTCGTGAGAAATCTGCGCTAAAGCCTCCATATCCTCTATTAAACCAAAAAAGTTGGGGCATTGAGCAATAACGCATGCCGTATCGGCATCTATTGCGGCTTTTAATGCTTCAATATCAACAACGCCATTTTTAGGCGCTATCTCAATTATTTGTGTGTCCCCTGCTTTGCAATAAGTTTTTGCGACAGTTATCGTTTGCGGATTTACAGCGCCTGCAACAACTACTTTGTTTCTGCGCTCACGGCACATAGTAATTGCTTCGCCCACTGCCGTACCTACATCATATACGCTGGCATTAGAAACGTCCATGCCTGACAACTCGCACATAAGCGTTTGATATTCAAAAATACTTTGCAAAATGCCTTGAGAAATTTCCGGCTGATAAGGTGTATAAGCCGTTAAAAACTCGCTGCGGCCTGTCAATGCCGCAACAGGCGCAGGAATATAATGGTCATATGCGCCGCAACCGCGCAAAATGGTATCGTATACTTTGTTTTGTGCCGTTATTTTTTGGAAAGCCTTTTCCACCGCCATTTGACTCATACCTTCGTTTATTTTCAGCTCTTTTACTATAAGCTCTTTGGGGGCGTCTTGGTATAATTCGTCAAGGCTATTAATGCCGACGGCTTTAAGCATTATCTCCAAATCTTCCTTTGTATGAGGTGTATATTTACTCATAATTCTCCTTTATACGTAAAATTTGCCGGAAAAAAAGAGCCGACAAATTACTTTTTTATTGCGTTTTGTTACATTTAAATAGTGTTTATTTGCAGAACTTTTCGTATTCTTCCTTAGTCATCAGCTCGCCCTTATCGCTTAATTCAACGGTAACAATCCATGCATCATAAGGAGCGTTGTTAATTAATTCCGGTTGACTTTCCAATTCGTCGTTGACAGCTGTTATTGTACCGCTTACAGGACTGTAAACTTCGCTCACCGCTTTAACTGATTCGACATCGGTAAAGGACTCGCCAATTGTTATTTTGTCTCCGATTGACGGCAAATTAATATAAACGATATCACCTAATTCGTGCTGAGCATAGTCGCTTAGACCTATTGTCGCTTTGTTGCCCTCAATTTTTACCCATTCATGGGATTTACTAAACAGCAAATTTTTCATTTTTTAATTCTCCCTTTTTTTAATAACTTCTTTTATAAAAAGGCATTTTAATTATTTTAGCCTTTAATTTTCTGCCTCTGACGTCAAGATATACCTCTTCGCCCTCAAAACTTCTTAAAATACGTACCATAGCTATTGCTTTTTTTAAGGAAGGACTCATCGTGCCGGTGGTAACTTTACCTATAAGTACATTATTTTCGTCATATACGTCGCTGCCTTCACGTGCAATGCCTTTGTCTAAAACTTCCACGCCTTTACGCCTATAAATAGGTTGATTGCCTATAAGCGCTTGCTTGCCGATAAAGTTAGGCTTATTCATTTTGATGAAAAAATTGTTGCCTACTTCGGTAGCTAAAAAATCTTCTGACATCTCGTGCCCGTATAGCGGCATACCTGCTTCAAAACGCAGCGTATCCCGTGCGCCTAAACCGCAGGGTATAAGACCAAACTCACTGCCTTGCCGCAAAAGTTCCTCAAAAATTTCGCCTGTTTTTTCGGCGGGGCAATATATTTCGTATCCGTCTTCACCTGTATAGCCTGTACGGCTAATTATGCAGTTTATACCCATAACTGCACTGTTTTGTTTAAAGGTATAATATTTGTCAGGCAAAGCGTTTTCTTCCGCCATTTTTAACATAATCTTTTGCGAATTAGGTCCTTGCAGTGCCACTTGTCCTATCGAAGCGGACAGGTTTTTAAATATTGTATTGGGCAAAATGCGGCTCTCTATCCATTTAGCATCCTTTTCGCAATTGCTTGCGTTTACTACCAAATAATAATGCTCCTCACTAAATCTATAAACCAGCAAATCGTCTATTTGTCCGCCCTTTTCGTTGAGCATCATAGTATAACGTATCTGTCCGTCTGCCATATCGGAAAAATCGTTTGTCATAATAAGTTGCAGACTTCCTAAAGCGCCTTTGCCTTTAAGCTCTAATTCGCCCATGTGCGATACGTCAAACAATCCTGCTTGTTGTCTTACAGCGAGGTGCTCAGCAATAACGCCTGTTTCATACTGAATGGGTAATTCGTACCCGGCAAAATCTACCATTTTTCCGCCGTGTGCGATGTGATTGTTGTAAAGCGGTGTTCTCTTAGCCATTATTTTAACTCCTAACACAATAATTGAATGTTTTCCGCATCCATTATAACAAAACGGCATAAAAAGTACAAACGTTTTTGTATCAGTTTTAATTTGTTTCGTTACGTAGAATTTCTTGTTAATTGTTTGATTTTTAGTTTTACTTTTAGTCCTTAATACTTGCCAAAACGCTTTCGCCCACAGCTTCCTCAACGGTAGGATGAGGATGAATTACCTTTAATAATTCCTTGCGTGTCAGACCGTTTGCAATGGCTAAACATAACTGCCCTATTATATCGGTAGCACGGTCACAATACAACACCGCTCCGATTAGCTTGTCTGTTTGTTTTTCAAAAATTGTTTTTACAAAACCACGCTCTGCTCCTGCTATCAAGCTCTTTGCATTTGCGCCCATAGGCGTTTTGCCTACTTCTACTTCTATCCCTTTTTCGACGGCGGATACTTGCGAAATACCTACCGAAGCTATTTCGGGAGAAGTATAAATGCAACTGGGTATAACCTTTAAATTTAGAGGATTTTCCTTTCCTGCAATTTTATCAGCTACAAAAGCGCCTTGAGCTGCGGCAAAATGCGCCAACTGTATGCCCCCTATGCAGTCCCCTATTGCGTAAATATTGCTTATATTTGTTTGATAATTTTCGTCTACTTTAATGCAGCCTTTTACCGTTTCTAACCCTATCGCTTGTGCGTTAAGATTGCTTATGTTGGCTTTGCGTCCTGTGCTAACTAAAACAATATCGCTATCCGCAGTTTGAAAACCCTTTTTGTCGGTAAAATGCACTTTGTAGCCTTTTTCAGTTTTTTCCACCTTTGTAACCGCCGCTCCGGTATAAATAGAAGCTCCTTTGCGTTTTAGCGCCATAGCTAACTGCAAAGACACATCTTTGTCCATGTTAGAAATAAGTCTGTCCATATATTCGACAATGGTAATATTTGTACCTAACGAAAGCATAAATTCGGCAAATTCTACGCCTATTATACCGCCGCCCACTATCAAAACGTTTTGAGGTATTTCATTTTTATTCTCTAAAAAATAATCGCTGTTTACGCAATGTTCAATACCTTCAATAGGTAACGTTGCGGGGACACTGCCCGAAGCAATAATAATGTTTTTTGCCGTAAAAATTTCCTCATTTATTTTAACGGTGTTTTTGTCTACAAACTGAGCGCAACCTTCCTTTATAACTACTTTTTTGCTCGATACAAATTTTGTCAGACCGTCACGCAGTCTGTTTACAATTTCGTCACGGCGATCATAAATTTTATTTAAATCATGACCGACATTATTAACGTTTATACCTGCATTTTGCATTTGCTTTGCGTTTTCTATTAATTCGCCGCTGTGTATCAGAGCTTTTGTAGGCACACACCCACGGTTTAAACAAGTGCCTCCCATCTTTGACATTTCTGCCAAAACAACGGTAAAACCGTTTTGCGCAGCATTAATTGCCGCTGTGTAGCCGGCGGGACCGCCACCGATAACCAAAACATCAAATTTGTTTTCCATTTATTTTTCCTCTATTAATTATTTTCCTCTTTAATTAGCTGTATTATGTCGCAAATCTCTTTTTTTTGGGCCGAAAGAGTATTAATGTGTTTCCCTATTAAGTAGTTTTGCGCCAAAAATTGAATTTGCGGGTCTAAACTGTCGGTAAAAACAAGTATTTCGGTAATAATCCCCTTGTCCGTTTTATAGGCAATGTCTACGCACCCCCAGTCAAAACGCTGATTTTTTACTTTAAAGGAAGCATCTACCGCGCGGTTAAAAAGCCAGTCAAGACTGCGTATTTTTGTGTAAAAGTCCTCTTGCCCCTCCCAGTTTAACTCAGCGGCATTAGCGTCGGCAACATTTAATTTATAAATATCAGCGGCACTTGTTTTTATCTCCTTTATAAGCTGTTCCTTTGTTATACCATTGTTTAAACTGCGCAAATTAACCACTCGGGAAGCAACGCTAACAATCCCTTTGCTACTTAGCTTTTTTTCGCTGACACAAAGCACATTTGCCATTTTATCCACATTTGTATCTATCAGAATTGTGCCATGGTGCATGCTAAAATTTCCTTCTCGCAAAAAGGCATTGCCGCTAAATTTTTTGCCTTCAATTGTCATATCGTTTCTGCCGCTCACCTCGGCGTATAAACCCCATTTTTTCAAACTGTGTGCAATAACGGAAAGTTGCTTTTTTACGTCATAATAAGCGTCGTTTGCAATAAAAGTAAAGTTTAGATTTTGCTTGTCATGGTAGACAGCACCCCCGCCGCTGAGCCTCCTTGCCACCTTGCCACCTTGTGCGTATAACGTATTTAAATTTACTTCATTAAATACATTTTGGTTTTTACCTATGACAACTGTGTTGTCATTGCTCCATAAGTAAAGAATTAGAGCGTCTTGAGGACACGCCTTAAAAAAGGCGTATTCCTGCGCAATATTTTTGTATGCGTTTAGCTCGGTAGTATAATAAAATAATAATC
>CALLXO010000007.1 GCA_937875645.1 uncultured Clostridia bacterium | reverse complement strand
GCTGTCGGAAATAAACGTTGAAAACACCGTTGATATAAATACCGCCGTTTTCAACGTTTATTTCCGACAGCCCTTCCGTATCTACGCCTACAAAAGTGGCAGCAGCTTGCGACTGCAGATATTCTCTGCTTATGGTGCGGTTTCCGCTTATATCAGTACTGGTATAAAAAAACTCGTCATCTCTTGCTTTTAAGTTTCCTACCGGCACATCGGCAGCCGCACCCATAAAGGTGGACCAACCTTGCATCAAACCTGCCGAAACTATACCCGTATTAATATCCGCTGCCAATACAGAGGCAACGGTATAGCCACCCATTGAATGACCGCTTATTCCTACTCTTGTTTGGTCAACATAAGGCAGGTTATATAGGTATTTTGCACTGTCGTACATACCGTTGGTTGCCATCAAAGCACTTGTGTTGCCGCTATTGTTATAATTGCCGTGACCTTCTCTGTCAATTGTCAACACAACAAAACCGCGTCGCGCCAACTCTATGGCGTTTTGTAGTTGCAACTCTCTATTGTTTAAATAACCGTGAGTCAAAACTACCGCAGGCAATGGATTTTCCTCGCTTGCTTCTCTTGGCACAAACAAAATACCGCTTACTACCCTACCGTTTACTGTCACCCCAGCGTCCGTTGCTAAAGTTCCTGTATTGGTAGCGTCACGTAAATCAGTTACTCTGACGGTAAAGAAGTCAGACTGAAAGAGCGCCGCAAAAAATCCGCTCAACAGGATTACAGCTAATATTATTGCCAAAGCAATCCATGTTCTTTTGCGTCTTGTAAAAAAGCCCATATCTTTTTCCCTCCAAATTTTTGATTTCCTTCTGCAAATACGAAATCTCTTTTTTAGTTGTATAATAATTGTAAACGCACAATATTTGATTTAACCATAATCAAATATGTTTAGTTATAGTTTTACTAATTTTTAAAAAAAAATAATACTTTTTAGTAAAAATATTGGCAAAGCCTTGAAAAGAGCTATAAATTATGATAATATACAAAAAAAGAGGGCTAATGGCTAATATAATTGATTATGTAGAATGGCGCGGCGATCTTGATTTTAACAAAGATCCTCTAAATTTGGTAGACTGTGTTTGTTACAGTCAGCTTGCTATTATAAATTTAACGGGACTATTTAGCAAATGCAGCCTAAATCTTTCTGACCTTTTTGACTGTTATGCTCAGAACGGACGTATTGGACTTTCTTTAGGCGCGATTGTACCTTATGACATAAATCTACTTTTTAAAAAAATGGCTTGCTGTACCCGTTTTAAAGATACTGTTGCCTGCGGCTATGTTTACGAATCGGATCTAAACAAAAAAACGCAATTTTCCGCCATAACTTTTGACAATGACGATTACAGACTGATAGCTTTTAGCGGCACAGATGACACCATTGTCGGTTGGGAGGAAAATTTTACTCTATTAAACGAACGTCCTACCTACGCTCAAACGCAAGCAGTAAAGTACCTCAAAAAGCAGACAGATTTTGAC
>CALLXO010000006.1 GCA_937875645.1 uncultured Clostridia bacterium | reverse complement strand
GAAGGTATCAACTTTGAGGCAGGCGTTTTTACTAATTTCGGTCAGGACCATTTAGATTTTTTTGACGATTTAAAGGCATACGGAGAGGCTAAAAAACGTTATTTTTCGCCAAAATACATAAAGATTGCCATTATTAACGCAGACGACAAGTTAGGTGCGGAATTGATTAAAGAAAACAAAGTGCCGACTCTCACTTACGGCATTGAAAACCCCAGTGATATTTTTGCCATAGACATAAAAGAAAGTGAACAGGGCATTACTTATACTGTCAATTTATGTGATGAAATAGCGTCTGTTTCTTACGCACTTAAAGGCAGATTCAACGTATATAACACCTTGTGTGCCTCCGCAGTTGCTCGCACCTTGGGAATAAATTTAGCGGAAATTACACAAGGTATTAGTAGCGTAACGCATATAGACGGGCGTAACGAAGTGTTTACTTTAAGAAACGGTTGCCGTGCAGTTGTGGACTTTGCCCATACTCCCGAAGGTTTTAAAAATGTTTTAAATTATCTTAAATCCACCACGCAAGGCAAGCTGCTGTGCGTTTTTGGCTGCGGCGGCGAAAGAGATAAATTCAAAAGACCTTTAATTGCCAAAGAGGTCAGCCACTTTTGTGACTATGCGGTAATTACAAATGATAATCCTCGTTACGAAAACCCTCAAAGTATAATCAGGGATATTATTGACGGTATGACAATAAGGTATGACGTGATAGAAGACCGACAAACTGCAATTATGCTTGCTTTAAATTTGGCGAGCGATTGTGATACCGTTGCGATTTTGGGTAAAGGTGCAGAAAGATATCAGGAAATCAGCGGACGTAAATATCCTTTCAACGATATTGACATTGTAAAAAAATATATAGATTGATATGAAAGACTGCTTCTGGGCTTTAATTACATCTTTTTTTGTAGGTGTCGGGTTTTTACTCGTCTTAGTGCCTTATTTAAAAAAACACGGCGCAGGACAACAAATTTTAAGCTATGTGGTAGAGCATAACAACAAAAAAGGCACTCCTACAATGGGGGGTATAGCGTTTGTTTCCAGCAGTATTATTGTTGCGCTATGCTTTTTTAAGGGGAACAAAACGCTTGCTAGTTTGTCTGTTGCGACATATTTTGCATACGCCGTAACTGGCTTTTTAGACGATTTTATTAAATTGCGCTATGAGCGGAATATGGGGCTAAAAGCTTAT
>CALLXO010000005.1 GCA_937875645.1 uncultured Clostridia bacterium | reverse complement strand
CCAGTGCTCAAGAATTTTTTATAATTTTTAACAGCGGATTCGCCTTCTTCTAAAATTTTCTTGGCAATATTAATAGCACAAGCTATACCTGTAGCGTATTTATAAACATAAAATCCACGGTAAAAGTGAGGTATGCGCGCCCATTCGTATTTAATTGAATCATTATGCGTTACCGCCTCGCCATAATATTTCTTATTAAGTTCGTAATACTTATTTGATAATGATTCATAATTGAAGGGCAGACCCTTTTCTACCATATTATGAGTTTTTGCTTCAAATTCCGCAAACATTGTCTGACGGAAGTAAGTAGAGCGCATCATATCCAAATAATAACTCAATAAAAATTTGCGTAGCTTAATGTCCTTTTCTTTTTCTAACAAATAATGCAACAATATCACTTCGTTGGTAGTGCTCGCAACTTCCGCTACAAAAATTGTATAATCCTCTTTTTCGTAAGGCTGTGCCTGTGAGCTATAAAAACTGTGCATGCTGTGCCCCAGTTCGTGAGCTATGGTAAACACGTCGTGCGTGGTTTTTTGATAATTTAACATAACGTAAGGGTGAACAGCAGTTACGCCCATGCTGTACGCTCCGCTCCTTTTGCCTTTACTCTCGTAAACATCCATCCATCTGTTGTCAAACGCTTTTTGCAACAACTGCTGATAATCTTTACCTAACGGCTCTAATCCTTTTTTTACCAATTCAAACGCTTCGTCAAACTCAACAGCTATTTCGGCATCTTCAAACATAGGAAAACTTAAATCGTACATGTTAAGATTTTCTAACTTTAGCACTTCCTTACGTAGCGCCATATAGTGATGCAACGGCTTTAAATTTGCATTTACGCTTTCTATCAAATTTTGATAAACAGCCTCATCCACTTCTTCATAAAACAACGCTTTAGATAAAGCAGAATCAAATTTGCGGGTTTTTGCGGTAAAGCAATCGTATTTAACACTGCCATTGTACAAACCAGATATGGTGTTGATATATTTTTCGTATGCATTATATAAAGATTCAAACGCTTTGCGTCTTACTTCTTGACGTCTGTCGTTAATTAATACGCTATAAGTCCCGTGAGTAATATGAACCTGCTTGCCGTCAACATTAATTGTGCCAAAATCCAAATCGCCGCTGTCTAACCTGCTGTATGTTTCTTGATAAAACCTCGCAACATCTGATGCGCCGGAAAGCATCTCTTCCTCGGCGGCGGTAAGAACGTGTGCTTTACCTGCCTTTATTTTGCGTAAGGTTACGCTATTGTCTGCAAAACGCGGGTCCTTTAAAAATCCGTCAAGAACCTCTTCGGGCAATGCCGTAAGTTCGGGGTCAATAAATGCGCTGGCTTGGCTAAAAGCCGTTAACACACGCATGGCTTTTTCCATCAATTCCTGCGCCTTGGTGTCTTTATTGTTTTCGGAATTCTTTAAATACGCATAGCAGGAAGCTTTTTCTAAAGGGAGAGTAATCTCGCTTAAAGCCTTAAAACATTCCAACACTGTTGTATCTTTATTTAGCTTACCCTTAAAACGGCTCAACTCACTTACTTTATTTGTTGCGTCTTCTACATCCTTGTGAAAACCTTCGTCGTTTTTATAAATCTGCGTTAGATCCCACGTATAGCGCAAAGGAATATCGTTTCTGTTTTCAAAAGTCATATGTCTCCTTATTAACAGCCCTAAAGGCCAAAAAAAAATTTTTAGATTTTTTTTAGATCTATTATCTAAAATACCTTAAAGATATTATCACAATTCTGTGTATAAATCAAGCTATTGACGCTTTTTGAAAAAGTGGATTTTAATTTTAATAACTAAAGCAAGAATATTTAAGTTTGATAAGTAGCATTAAAATAATTATTGCTGGTTAAATGTGTTGACAACTTGGGAGTTAGGTGCTGTAATAAACATAATAATAAAGAATTATGTAGGTCTTATGAGATTATTTTTAGCTTTAAACTTTAATAATAGTTTTAAAGAAGCAGTGTCGCATATATACTTGAAACTCAAAAAAAGCGGAGTTAAGGGTAATTATACTTTGTTGCCCAATTTACATATGACTTTGGCATTTTTAGGCGAAACAATAAAGGTTGACGAAATTAAGGTTAAAAAAGTTATTGAAAGCGTTAATTTTACCCCTTTTGAATTGACCTTTAATAAACTGGACAGTTTTGTTAATTGCGGGAAGGAAATAGTTTACCTTGCTACAAAAAATGATACTTTAATTACTTTGGTAAGCCAACTGCGAAGCAAGCTAAAAAATTTTGACATAAGTTTTGACGAAAAAAACTTTAGAGCACATATCACTCTGTTACGAAATGCCGTCGGTTTTTCGTCTGAGTTAATAAGCATAAATAAACTTACGGCATCTGTTGAAAGCATTGATTTAATGCACTCCCACAGAGTTGACGGAGTATTGACCTATACAAGAATATATTAGTTTTATCGCAATGCAAATTTGCTTTAAAATTTGCAAAAATCTTAAGGTATTTTAATTATCTACCCTCAACCTTTTCAAAAATTAAATTCTTTAAATCTTTTATATCAAAAAAACAGTAATCTGCGTTTTGTCTCATAAACTCATTTACTTCCTTTACCTTGTCACTACTGCTCCAACCGGCATAAGCAAATTTTACTCCCGCTCTTTTTGCCATTGTATACCCCGGTTTTAAATCATCCACAACAAGCATTTGCCCATATGGGATGCTTAGTCTTTTGTGCGCTTCTTCAATAGGATAAGGGTATGGCTTACGGTGTGTTTCCCTCTCTCCCCAACCAAATACCAAATCTGGTTCCAATTCAAAATGATGAAGGTAATCACGCCTGATTATTTGTTCGTCCGAATGGCTTGCAACGCATAAACGCCCACCGTCCTTTACAAACTCCTTAATAAATTCGCCCAGCCCTTCGTAACAGTCGGGTATTTTTGTTTTGTTGTAGTCTAACCATTCGAAATACTGTTTTTCTTTTTCTTCCTTGGTTAGCTTTAAAATATCAACGCATAGGGAATAAAACCCGGGGTCAAAACAATAATTAACAAATTGCTCCAACGTCATATCTATTAACTGCGGTCTAATGCGCCTAAGAGTCTCTTTAAAGGAAGGAAAATGAACTTCAGGAGTAGTCTTTACGACCGTATCGTCATGGTCTAATATCAAACATTTATATTTCATTGTTCTCCTAAATATTAGCATTGTAGTATTTTTAATGCATCTAATTTTTCGATAAATTTAAAATGATTTATAAAAAAAGCGCATTGCGCGCTTTTTAATAGGCTTTTGCAAAAATTACTAACTTGTCGGCTTTTGTGCCATCCACTATGCATTTGTCATCAATAGGCGTTTGGTCAAAAGGCATAATACGGGCAGTAGCAGAAAACATCTCTTTTATCTTATTTTCGCATTCCGCCTCTCCGCACCACATAGCTTTAACAAAATTACCGCCATTTATTGCCTCTTCCATTTGCTTTAAATTGTGCGCTTCCACTATGCGTGAATCCATAAAGGTTTTTGCCTTGTTGTACATATTTACTCTTATTTCTTCCAACAAATCTTTTACCTTGTCCTCGATATCCGCTATCGGCAAAATTAATTTTTCGCCGTTGTCACGTCGGGCTAAACTTACTACGCCCTTTTCAATATCACGAGGACCTAATTCTAACCTTATTGGCACTCCTAACATCTCATATTGATTAAATTTCCATCCGGTGGACTGATCTGAAAAATCGCCTTCGCAACGAATACCCGCCGCAATTAATCTGTCGATTAGTTTTTGAGCTTTTTCGCTCACTCCTTCCTTATGCATGGCAATGGGCAATACAATTGCCTGAATTGGTGCAACAGGGGGAGGCAAAACCAAACCCCGTTGGTCACCGTGCGCCATAATAATTGCTCCTATTAGGCGTGTGGACACTCCCCAACTTGTCTGCCACCCGTATTTATGAGTGCCGGCTTTGTCAAGATACTGGATATTATATGCCCGTGCGAATTTATCGCCAAAATGGTGACTGGTGCCTGCCTGCAAACTTTTGCCGTCCTGCATCATGGCTTCCATTCCAAAAGTGCTTTCGGCACCGGCAAATTTTTCCTTTTCTGTCTTTTTGCCAATAACTACTGGCAAGCAAAGGACGTTTTTAGCAAACTCGGCATAAAGATAAAGCATGTCCAGAGTTTCTTTTTGCGACTCCTCCCTCGTAGCGTGCACAGTATGCCCCTCTTGCCATAAAAATTCCGAAGTGCGCAAAAAAGGACGTGTCGTTTTTTCCCACCGCAAAACGTTTGCCCACTGATTGTATTTTAAAGGCAAATCACGATAAGACTGCACCCACTTGCTGTACATCTCGCAAATAATAGTTTCGCTTGTTGGCCGTATCACCAATGGCTCGGACAGCGTTTCACCGCCGGCTTTTGTAACCAAAGCAACTTCGGGAGCAAAACCTTCGACGTGCTCCGCTTCCTTTTGCAAAAGAGAAAAGGGTATCAGCATAGGGAAATAACAGTTTTTATGTCCTGTTGCTTTAAAGCGCATGTCTAATTCCTTCTGAATATTTTCCCAAATAGCATAACCGTAGGGACGAATGACCATACAGCCTTTTGTAGGTCCGTAATCAGCAAGCTGAGTCTTTAGCACAACGTCGGTATACCACTGCGGATAATTAGTTTTTATATCCGCTACTTCTTTTACAAATTGCTTTTCTTCCATATTTTTTGTCCTTATATATTTCCTTTAAAACTAACGCCGACAGAAGTCGGCGTTAGTAATTAACCCTTAAAAATTTATTCCTCTTCCTGTTCCGAATATATCCCTATAAAAATTTGTTGAATATCTTCGCCCTTATCAATTATTTTAGCGCTGGACAAATAAACATCGCTGTTTTCTGTTGCCGCCATATACAAAACGTAATCGTCATAAATATCAAAGCCTGCCCAACTTACAGCATTTGTTATTGTTGAAAGCATTATTCCGCTGTCTTGTTCGCCTTCTGTAAGCGTCACATAATAAAGGTTTATTGCTGTGTAAAATAATTTGCCATTATTTATACCTACAAAGGTGGGGGCGGAAGTGGTATACAGTAAATTGCTTACGTTTCCGTTAGCTATATTAAAGAGCTGAATATATTTTTCGCTTGAATTGTAAAATATTATATATTCATTTTGTCCTTCTTTATAAAGAATGCCGTTTTCCAATAAGTTTTGCGTGCTCATCTTTTTGAAAGTTGCATTTGTTTCAGGCGTTACCGTACTAAACATAACATCCCTTTGGTCTGTGCCAATGCGATAAATACCGTCTCTGCCGTGAGCGTCATTAGTAACAGCAAAGTAAATATAATTGTCTTGTATCCTTTGCAGTATTGCGCTTACGTCATAGCTTACGTCTTGCTCTGATTTACGTTCCCCTGACAATACGAGAGTAACTTTTTCGTCGCCAGGCGTAAATAAATTGATTGTATTATATTTTAAGGTTATTTCTGTTGCCTGATTTTCCTTCTTTACTATAATATTTAAAGTTAAAGCTATTTTGCCGCTGTTTACGTCAAATTTATATGCGCTAACATTGTCAACAATTTCCTCCGCTTGCGGTTTTGCATCAAATAAATTTATACAATAAAGTTTATTTTCGTTTACGTAGGAAGCGTATACCTTATCACCTACTTGGCTCAACATCATTTCATATGTGTTGCTGTTTACCGTATATAGTCTTTTGGTATCTGTACCGTCTAATTTTACGCTCATAATGTCCAAAAAGGTATTTTGCACCGCTCCGTTTTTGTCGGTAGTGGTGGAGGGCGTAGTATAATATAAACGGTCAGAAAAAATAAACAAGCCGTTTAAAGAATTTGTTGCTGTGTTATTGTTGAAATATGCTTTTGGGGCTAAAATTTCCACCTTGTTTTCTGTTTTGGTGTTGTATTCCGCACTGCCTATGTCAAGGTCAACAAAAGAGTCGTCAAGGATATATTCTGTCTTTATGCGGCATATTGCGCCGTATTTTACCTTGCCGAAGGTGTTGTCGATGTCAAATTTGCCTACGTCACCGTTAATGAAATAGGTATACCCCTTGTAACTGACAGATACTCCGCCATTACTTGTTAGCTCACCTTCCATAGCATCCACTTTAAGCGCATCAAATTTGAAGGACTCTTTAGCGCAGCAAGCAAAAATGCACACGCACGCCAAAAGTAAAGCAATAATAATTATAGTCTTTTTTGTCATATCAAGCTCCTAAATAGCTTTTGCAAATTGCATATCAAATATTATAACCGCTATGTATAATTTTTGCAAGTATTTGCATCAAAATTGGTGTATCTCTTAGGCATTTTTAAAAAATAATTGCACAATAATGTTATATTTTCTTTAAAAAACAAATTCTGCTTAAATATAAAAACTATCTATGCCGCGTTTTGTTTTACTTTTCCGTCGGCTGCAGATTGATAAATAAGATAAAAATAAAGCGTCGCCCCTTTTTCGTCAAAGACAGATATTTCTTCAAGTTTTTCTTCTATACGCTTTAACGGTTTTGGCAAAGCATAGCATATGTATTGTGGATTGTCACCATCGCTAACTAACCCTAAGGAAAAAAAGCGTCCGTATTTGTCTGTTATTTTAACCCAAAAACTATTTTCGTATTTTTTAATCAAAGGAAAATACGGCTCAAAACTGTCAAAAACACGCTGTAATTCCTCCCTCACGCTTTCGTAATAGAAGGTGTCTGTCGGCTCACTGTAAAACTTTTGCAACGCTTGCGAATAATCAGATAAACTTACATTTGCAGTCAAATTTTTTGAGTTTTTTAAGGAAATATCATTACCCTCAAAGTAATTGGGCGCTGCTGCTATATAACCTTCATAATCCCCCTCAAAGGGCGATTGTTCTTTTTTTGTCGCTGTCGCTTCTTGAGCTTTTATTACTTCTTCTTCGTCATTTTCTTTTTTGGTATCTGTTGCTAAAATCGGGTCGGGATAAATTATTTTTGCATCTGCTTTTTGCGTTTGTTCACTTGTACCGCCATTGATTTTTTGCCGTATGCTGTTTAGAAACTCTTTGGTAAAAAGGCTGCCATAACTGCTACCGAAACAAACAGGGGCGAGCTCTTCTCCTTCCAGCACCACACAGTCAGATTTTTCTAACTGACTGTTTTCGAAAGTATAAACAAAATTTGAAAACTTAGTCAGCGGCTTAACGCAAAATACGCCGTCCACGAGGGACGCAACAAAATGACGCGCTCGGTCGTTTAAGCCGCTCACGTTGACGTGAGCACGTGTTGTTTTTCCGTCGCTAACAAAGCCCACCACCCCCACAGGGCTACTTGATGGGTTAGTAAGGCTACTAAGCAAAACAGTCTTTTTTCTGTACATAGTACTATTTTAATACGCATAGAAATAAAAATAATGCGGAAATATCCAATAATTGAGGCATTTTTGGCGTTTTAGTGTGATGTGCTTATAATTAATTGCCATTCGGTTACCACTGTAATAAAAAAACGCCTTTTCAAGTGCCCTAAACAAATCTATCTAACTTTTTTGGCGCACTTTATTTTTTCGGCGTTGTTTATTCTTAAAATAATTTGCTAATCCTTTTTTAAGCTGGTTTTAAAAACATCTGCGTCCAAACCAAAACACCGCTTGCATCTTTTGCAGCGCCCACTCCAATTTGAGTAAAGCTTCTGCTTAAAATATTTGCTCTGTGTCCGGGTGAATTCATCCAACTGTTCATCACCTCTTGCGCCGTACGCTGACCTTTTGCTATATTTTCCGCCGCCGCCGAAAACCTTAAACCATAACTTTCCAGCATTTTAAAGGGCGAACCGTATACCGGCGAAGTATGACTAAAATACCTATTGGTTATCATATCTTGCGACTTTATCCGTGCTACTCTTGATGCTTGCCAGTTTGCTTGCAGAGCTTGCAAGCCGTTTCTTGCCCTTTCAACATTTACAAGCCTTATTACTTCGTCCTCAAAACTTTTTAAGGGTGCTCCCTCGGGGATATTTATTATTTGTCCTACATAAATTAAAGCGGGGTTTCTTATTTGCGGATTTGCTTTTATTAGTTCTGCTAATCCTATTTCAAACCTGACCGCTATCTTCCACATGCTGTCGCCCGGCTGTACTTTGTATGTTGTAGGAGCTAAAAGAACTTCAACCTCTTGATTGACGCTTTCGCCCTCGTCCGCAGCAAAAGCAATGCCTTGTACGCAAAAAGACAAGCTCATAATTAGCAGTGCAAAAATAAGAAATTTTAATGATAAATTTTTTATTGCTTTCATATTTGTATCCTTTTTTGTAGTATAAAAAAGAATATCAATTTTATTCCTTTCTGATAAAAATGTTTTTATTTTCTTCGCTCCTTCCTTTATGTTTAAGGCTAACAAAAGCGAACTAAACAGAATTAAACTAAAGTATCGGCGAAAATGCCTTTTTACTTTGCAAACTAACAGGGAGGACATTTTGTCCTCCCCCATTAAGAAAGCTCACACATTTAATTGTTAATTTTTTGGTAGTTATTTATTTTTGGAAATCGTATTTTAATACAGGTTGGCGTGCCGCGCGCACCTCGTCTACTCTACCTTTTACGGTAGTTTTATGGCTTTCGTGCAGGGCAGCAGCATCGGCAACTGCTTGTTGTTTTATTGTGTTTAATACCTGAGCGGCTTTAATTAGCGTTTCCCTGCTTTCCGTTTCCGTAGGCTCTAACATAAGAGCTTCGCTTACAATTAAGGGGAAATACATTGTAGGCGGGTGCATATTATAATCCAGCATTGCTTTGGACACGTCCATAGCTGATACGCCTGTTTCCTCCTTTAATTTTTGCAAAGTCAAAACAAATTCGTGCATGCAGATACCGTCATAAGCTACTTCAAAATCCTTTTTAACTAAGGAAAGCAAATAATTTGCGTTTAATACCGCTTTTTGCGCTGCGTCTCTTATGCCTTCCTTGCCTAATGTTTTAATATATGCTAAACCTTTTACCAAAACGGAAAAATTGCCGTCAAAGACTTTTACTCTGCCTATGCTCTTTTTTTCGTCATAGTCTTCGGGTAGGTTTCCGTAAACGGGTGTAGGCAAAAAGCTTGCTAATATTTTTTTGCAGCCCACAGGTCCAGCCCCCGGTCCGCCGCCGCCATGGGGAGTGCTAAACGTTTTATGAATATTTATATGCATACAGTCAAAGCCCATATCTCCCGGACGCACTACCCCCATTACTGCATTTAAGTTAGCCCCGTCATAATAACATAAACCGCCCGCATCGTGGACAATTTCTGTTATCTTTAAAATATTAGTGTCAAACTTCCCTACAGTATTAGGATTGGTAAGCATTAAACCTGCCGTGTCTGAGCCTACAACTTTTTTTAGCTCCTCAATATCTACGCCCCCTTGAGCGTTGCTTTTTACGCTGACAATATCAAAACCGCACATATGCGCACTAGCTGGATTTGTGCCGTGAGCACTGTCCGGTACAATAATTTTTGTACGTGCAGTATCAGAGCGGCTCATGTGATATGCTTTTATTAGCATAATACCGGTAAATTCGCCATGTGCGCCTGCCGCAGGTTGCAAAGTAAAAGCATCCATACCGGTAATGGCGCATAAATCGTCTGATAACTCGTCCATCACTTGCTTACAGCCTTTTACTGTATCTGCCTCTTGTAAAGGATGAATATTAGCAAAAGCCTTATTGCCTGCTATTACCTCGTTTACACGAGGATTGTATTTCATTGTGCAGGAGCCCAGCGGATAAAACCCGGAGTCCTCGCCGTAATTTTCACGGGAGAGCCCTGTGAAAT
>CALLXO010000004.1 GCA_937875645.1 uncultured Clostridia bacterium | reverse complement strand
AACCGCCGACCTGCTGATTACGAATCAGCTGCTCTACCAACTGAGCCACAGTAGCATTATCTATTGCGTTTGAGATAGTCGCTTATCTGCCTGTCCTTATCGCGCGCCAAATCGGCGCTCATTATCGCATCTTTTTTGTCGTACTGGCGTTTGCCTTTAACTAATCCTATTTCCACCTTAACCAAGCTGCCGCTAAAATACAATTTTAAAGGCACTAAAGTTAAGCCCTTTTCCTTAACTTTGCCGCTAATTTTGGCAATCTCCGATTTATGCATCAAAAGCACTCTGTCTCTAATACTGTTTACGTTGCTAAAACTGCCTTTGTCGTAATTTTTGATATAAGCATTTACCAAAACCAACTGCCCGTTTTTGATTGCCACATAGCTGTCTTTAAGATTAACTTCGCCTTTGCGGATAGACTTGACTTCGCAACCAATCAAACGTATGCCCGATTCGAATGTATCCAGCACAAAATAGTCATGATATGCTTTTTTGTTGGTTGCAATAATCTTATTCATTTTGTTGTCGCTTAATGTCTCTGCGTTTTATTTTGCCAAAATAAAAAATACGATAGACGAAACAGCCATAACACAAGATGCTATTACCGTCCATACTTTTTGTCTATGTTCCTTACTCTTTGCTTTGTTTTTGCCATAAAAACTCTCGTTTTCGCTGCTTTGGCCAGCCAACGCACCTAAGCCATCGGAATTATCTTCCTGTCTCATAACTACAATGATTACGTAAACCGCCGAAATCAGCATCAAAGCTACAAGTATTATCCTTATTGTCAAAACTACTGTTGCAGTATCAAGTAAAAAAGTCAACATAAATCCTCCTACAAGCCAAAGTAGTATATCATAATCGATATATTTAATCAAGTAATTTTTAAAATTTATTCGCTCAACGCTCTTTTGGCACTATAAGGCTTTTGCCTGTCATTTCCATAGGAACAGCCAATCCCAAAAGCTCTAAAACAGTAGGTGCAATATCGCAAAGTTTGCCCCCTTCCCTTAAAGCATTTTCCTTATAATCGGACGAAACCAATACAAAAGGTACATCATTTGTCGTGTGCGCCGAATACACTTCGCCGTTAGCGTCTATCATTTTTTCGGCGTTGCCGTGGTCGGCGGTGACAATCACGTTGCCATTGTTAGAAACAATATATTCGGTAAGCCTTCGCACACAATCGTCTACGGTGGCTACCGCCTCTTTAGTTGCTTCAAAATTTCCGGTATGCCCCACCATGTCGCAATTGGCAAAGTTAAGCACCATAAAATCATAATCGTTAACAGATAGCTCTCTAATTGCCCTTTCCGTCACAGTAATTGCGCTCATTTCCGGCACTGTGTCATATGTGGCAACTTTAGGACTGTCAATAAGTACCCGCTTTTCGCCTTCGTCGGGCTTTTCTATCCCTCCGTTAAAAAAGAAAGTAACATGCGCATATTTTTCCGTCTCGGCGATGCGCAACTGGCTTTTTTGCATAGAGGACAAATAAAGTCCTAAAGTATTTTTAGGTTTGTTAGGTTTGAAAGCAACTTCGACGTTTGTTAAATCCTTATCGTATTCCGTCATACATATCCATTTGACATTACGTTTTTTGTTTTTTATATCAAAATTATTAAAGTCGTCCTGTGTAAATGCCCGTGTCAATTCTCGTGGGCGGTCGCTGCGAAAATTAAAGAAAATAACGCCATCATCGTTGTTTATCAGTGCTACGGGTTTAGATTTTTCCTCTATCACAATGGGAAGGATAAATTCGTCCGTCACACCTTCGGCATAACTATCTTTTATTGCCTCTCTATAATCACTATATCTTTTGCCTTCGCCTAAAGCAAGCATATTGTACGCTTTTTCGACCCTATCCCACCTGTTATCTCTGTCCATAGCGTAATATCTGCCGCAAATAGAAGCTATTTTGCCAAAATTTTCCTCCGTCATAAAGGACTGTAATTGATCAAGATATTTTATTGCACTGGTAGGATTAACATCTCTGCCGTCCAAAAAACAATGCACATAAGCATCTACCAGTCCCTGTTGTTTAAAAAGTTTTAATAGCGCATAAAGATGCAGCATACTGCTATGTACGCCGCCGTCACTTAATAGCCCTAAAATATGCACCTTTGTGTTTTTTCGCTTGACGCTATCCGCTAAGGAAACAAGCGCCTCATTTTTAAAAAAACTGCCGTCTTCTATCGAGTTGGTAATGCGCGGTAGCTCCTGAAAAACAACCCTGCCTGCGCCTATGTTTAAATGCCCTACTTCGCTGTTGCCCATTTGCCCCTCCGGCAAACCCAC
>CALLXO010000003.1 GCA_937875645.1 uncultured Clostridia bacterium | reverse complement strand
CAGACAGCGGGGTTAGTGAGTATTGCGCTGTCCAGTCCTATATTTGTTTCCGGCTCGGTAACAAACTTTTTCCACCATGCTGCTTTTATGTTGTTTTTTAGCTCTACTCCCAACGGGCCAAAATCCCATGTGTTGGCAAGTCCTCCGTATATTTCGCTACCGGCGAAAATAAAACCTCTGCCTTTAGCGAGGTTTACTATTTTGTCCATCGTTACTTTTTTGTCACTCATAATTTCTCCAATATTTAATGTCATCATTATACTGCAACACGTTGAAAAAGTCAAATAAACCTATAATAAACTTGCCTACTTAGGTTAATTATGTTAAATTAGTCGTATATTAATGAGGAGGTATTTTTATGTGGTTTAGGTCAAGTAACCCAACAATAAGAAATTTAAATAAGGAAGTTAACGCTAACGGCAGTACAAAAAACGGCGAAGTTTATCACAGCGGCAACGTTAGTTCGGACGATGTCGCTTCTTACAAAGGCATAGGGCTTAAAGCTTTGTATTTTGCTTTCCTTGTATTAGTAGTAGCAGTATTATCGGCTACTTATTTACCTCGTCTTTTAGTGCAAGACGTAAGAATCGGCTATTATATTATAATCGGCGCATTTATCGGCATAATTGTTTTTGGTATTATTGCCAGCTTTTCTCGCAGAGTCGCTCTTTGGGGCACTATATATGCCATATGCCAAGCTGTTTTGATAGGATATATTTCTGCTATTTTCGAATTTCAATACAACAACATAGTGCTTTTGGCACTGCTGACAACTGTTTTAGCTTTTGTCACCATGTCCGCTTGTTACGCTTTTGGTCTTATTAAAGTGACAAGACGCTTTAGAGGCATTGTGTTAAGCGCTCTTATTGCTCTAATTTTTGCGCAGCTTATGATATTAGTATTTAGCTTGTTTGTACCATCGTTGTTTAATATTTACAGCACCGTAGGTTTTTGGTTGCAATTAGGCGTATGCGTAATATCAATAATTATCGCCTGCGCTATGATAGCTGTCGATCTAAACAACATAACTAATCTTGTGGAAAATAAGATGCCAAAGCAATACGAATGGCGCGCGGCTTTTGGGTTGGTAGTCACCTTAATTTGGCTGTATCTTGAATTATTACGTCTTTTTGCCCTTCTCTTTTCAAGACGGAGCTAATAATCCATAAAGATAGTATCAAAAAAGAAAGGAAAAATATTGCAAACAACTCCCTGCTTAAAAAAGTAGGGAGTTGTTTTTTAAAACTGTAAAGGTATACCTATGTCGCCTTGTTTGGCACGGCATACAGGACATACCTGCCACGGTTGCTTTTTGGTGTCCTCGTGTCCGCATTCCATACATTTCCATTGTATCGCTTTTTCGCTACTAAATAGACAATCCTTTTCTAATTTCGCATAAAGTTGTTCTAACGTCAGGTAATGCGACCTTTCCAATTCAAATTTTTCTCCTATTTCCGTAAAACCTTCGTCTTTTGCTATCTGCGCAAAATTAGGGTAGATGACAGTAGCTTGGTTTAATTCGTCGCCGGACATAAGTTTAAGAGTTTGAATAAGCGTACCGCCTTTAAAAGGATAACCTGCACTTATGTCAATATTAGGCACGCAATCTTTGCCATCATTGGTGATATAATCATAGAATATGCGAGCGTGTGTCATCTCATTGGTGGCATGGTCTTGACATATTTTTCCTATATTATCATAACCTTCTGATTCGGCTTTCTCACGCAGAAACTGATATTTAGCTCCTTCTTGGCATTCGTTAGCAAAGGCAGTAGCAAGATTTGTCATTGTATTGCTTTCTGATAACTTCATAAATATATTCCTCCAAAATTATTTTTGTCGCATTTTTTGTTTTTAAACGCTTATTATGTCATTTTTGTGACCTAAGCATAATAAAAATATATACGGTACATTTGGAGGGCAGTAAAAAAAGTGAAAAGTTATATAATGGATAGAGTAATACATATCGCCGATTACATAATCAATACAGGATGTACGCTTCGTTTTGCCGCAAAAATTTTTGCCGTCTCAAAAAGCACGGCACATAAGGATATGAGCGAAAGACTTTGGGAGATTGACAGAGTTCGTTACGAAAATGTGCGTAAAAAAACTAATATTAATTTAAGAGAAAGACATATTAGAGGGGGTATAGCTACCCGAAACAAATATAAATTAAAAAGGACTTATTGATAATGTTTTAGGCTAATTCGCTGCTTTTGACAGTAAATTTACCGCCAATTTTGTTTGGCGGTAAATTTATTATATGTCGGTATTTTTATCCGCTTCAAATTTTTTAAAAGTGTCGTTCCAGAGGTTGTATCTGTCAGGGTTACTAATTGCGGAAAAAAACCTATCTTTACTAAAGGGTATATCCTCTTGAATTTTTGATAATAATTCCTTCATAAACTGTCTTTGCGTATGTTTGTCCGCTGGACAGGGGTTGTGTAATATCGGCAAATGTTCGTCTCTTGCGTAGCATTTAATGTCTTTTTCCTTAACATAAATCATAGGGCGGATAAGAGAAATTTTACTGCGGCTCAAAAAACTTTTGGGTGCTAGAGTACTTAACCTCCCTTCATAAATCATACTTAATAAAAATGTTTCCATTACATCGTCACTATGATGACCCAACGCTAATTTGTTGCAATTGTGTTTGTTGGCGATACTATTAAGCGCACCTCGTCTAAGCTTACTGCACAAACTGCATGGGTTTTTCTCCTTGCGTATTTCAAAAAGAATTTGCGCTATATTAGTTTTTTCTACTATATAGTCAATGTCGTTTTTTTTGCACCATATACTTATTTCGCTGTATGCGTCAGGGGTAAATCCCATATCTATGGTTATCGCAAGCAGACTAAATCTTTGCGGACTAAAACGGGCATAAGCATTTAAAAGCGCAAGCAAAGCAAGGCTGTCCTTACCGCCGCTTACTCCCACAGCAATTTTGTCTCCTTCGTTTATCATATCATAATCGTTAATTGCCCTTCTTAACGGCGCTAAAAGTGTTT
>CALLXO010000002.1 GCA_937875645.1 uncultured Clostridia bacterium | reverse complement strand
AATAATAATACGATTTAAAAACAAGTAGCTAACGAAGATAAATAATAGTAGTAAAACTAAAAATAAAACAGTACTCACGCTAACCGTAATACACGGTTTTTTTGTTTTTAGGTGATTGTATTTCGGATTAAGAATAAAAGGCTCTTTGTCAAATGTTGAGGGATAGGTTAGTATAAAGAGTTTTATGTTTCCCTTTCGAGGTGCCTCGAAGGGACGTTTTGATGTAAGCAAAATTTCAATTTTCGATAAATTTAAGAAAAGCAATATATTTGATACAACCGTTAACAAGGTTATCATATACTAAAATAAAAAGAGTATTGACAATAGCATTATAATGTGCTATTTTGATATTAACCTGTTATTACTAACAAATAAATAAAAAAATGTTTATTTTAAATAAATCTTCTGTTATTGAAGGGTAATAAAGTATGCTTAAAAGAATGTTAGCAATGGTTATGCTGTAATTTTAATATTCTCTTTTGCGGGATGTGGAAACGAACTAATTGCATACAAAACTGCTGCAAAGACAGAGCTTAAAGCTTACGTTGAAGAATTAGGAGGACATGAAAGTTTTAGTGCAAAGGGTTGGGTTATTGTTGAGGATACTGTTTAAGAACGCAAGTCTGCTATAGACGAAGCAAGGGACAAGGCGGGCGTAGATGCTGCGTTGTTTGTAGCGTGTCTAAATGTAGTTGAGGAAAACAGCATTTAACACACTGTAGGTTATGCTAAAGACGAGGAACATGACGGAATACTTAAACAAGTAATTGATGAAGTGACCGTAATTAATTCGAGAGAAAGTTTACAAGAATATTTTATATTGGAGCATTACAAAAACTTTCTTGAAGAATAAAGAATATTACAGCGTAAAAATAATAATTTGAATATTATTTTGAATATTATATAGACCATTTAAATGAGGTAAAATTATGTTTAAAATATTATTTGTATAATAGTGGCTTTAATTATAGGTGTGGCGTTATTTTCATCGTGCAATCCGAAAGTATTGACGGAAGAAGAACATATTAAAAGAATTAGCGAAAAATTACAAAAAAGATACTTTAATGTCGATGGCACTCCCACCGAACAAGGATGTATTTCGCGCCGTGACCCTGAGGGAAATTTAATTAACTATGAAATAGAAGGTTTTAGATTCGAAATTTTGAAAGCCTATGACGAAGTGCCGGAATATTTCTTAATAACGCATGAACCTGCCGCCTTTGGAGTTCTTGCGGGCAGGATAATAGGTAATAAGTATCGTACCTTCGGATTAAATCTTATGAAAAGCAATCCCTACGATGATAACGATATTGAAAAAGAAAACAGATATTATGTTTGACAGGGAGGAGGTCCCTGTGGTTTTGCTACAATGAAAGAGGGGAAACTTATTAGTTTGTATGAATTTACCCACCTTAACGAAGGGCAACATATCTTTGAAAAAGATGAAATAGAAAGAATACTGCAATATTCACGTTCAACAAAAGGAAAAAGGTTTATGAGAAACTATTCGAGCCCTTTGTAGAAAATAGTTGTAGAATAATAGAATAGAGTATTATGGAAACGAGTCGAAAGCATGCTTTTTTGTTTTTTGATAAACGTATATTGAAAGCTAAAGAAAAATTTAATAGAAACTTTTTAAGATTTAAAATTATTTATTGTGAAAATTTATTAATACTGCTTTAAGATTAAATTTATTTATATGTCAAATTAATTTTTATAAACACTGTTGATTTTGAGATAATAGGTAACAAATTTCATTTGTGTTTATTGTTAATTATTTAGTTGTTATTTAGATGATTATTTGATAATTATATTATTCAGAATAAGTGAACAGTCGGTTGCAAAAGCTCTGTAAATATGCTAAAATACAGGGTGCTATAGAGTTAAAAAAGCAATTAAGCAAAACAAAAAAAAGGGGAAAAGAAAAATGAAAAGACTGTCAAAAATAGCAATAATAATGCTTATATTTACAGTATTGATTTTGTCAGCAACAGCATGCAGCGCACCTGAAGAAATCTTAATAGAAGAAGGCAATATGCCCACTCGCTTAAGCTTTGTTGAGGGGCAGGATTTAGACTTATCCGGCGGCAAACTGACTGTTAAATTCAAGAGCAAAACGGAGGAAATTTCGCTCACCTCCTCTGATGTCAAAATAACAGGCTACGACAAAAACAAACTTGGAGAGCAGCAATTAACAATTAGTTACAAGGACAAGAGCACAACTCTTGTCGTCACTGTTGTGCCGAGAGTATCGGTGGAAAATTTTGAGCAGAATTATCTTAGAGGTGATTCCTTTGACAGAAGCAAAGGACGCATCAAAATCATGGCGGACAATGGCTCCTTTCAGCCTGTACTACTCAGCAACCCTGCCGTGACGATAGAAGGCTTTGATTCCGCTGATGTCGGCGCAGTTATTGTTACGGCGCGTTATCAGAGTTCTTCTGCTACCTTTACTGTCAATGTGCACGAAATTGAAGACTCTTCCTTTGTGCGTCCCAGCAAGACCAATTATAAAAGTCACGAAGATGGTATTGACCTAAAGGGCAGTCACATAACTTTAAAGGGCAACGGGGGCAAAACCGAAAGGCATATACCAATTAATTCATATACTGTAAGCGGTTTTGATTTAAGCGCAGCCACAATTGACAATATGACAACGCCGTTGGAACAAATAGTTACCGTGGGTTATCTTGACCTAAGTTTTAATTTTACTGTTAAAATTACATACAGTGCAGTTTCTTACATTAAAAAAATAGCCAACGAACTTTCTACGCTGGACTGGACAGGAGAACAAGCTCCCACACTCACAGAGGCGGAAGGCGACAAGGCGATAGAAGCAGCGAAATATTATTTTAACTTGACCGAATACGATAAAGGCTTAATCACTATGGCAGAAAAAGAGCAAATTATGCGTCCTGCCGCTGTGGCTGGCTTTGCACTGTGGCAAGAAGAGGCAATTAGCTTTAACCAAACTTTTACTATAGGCACGCAAAACAATCCCGATGCTATTTCTTTATTGGCAGACAATTACAATAAAACAAAAGAGGACCTTAATCGGTTAAAAGATTCTACTATCGATTTTAATGTAATGGTAGCGTTGTTGACAAATATTTCCGACCAATTTTTTTCCGATATACTTGTCGGCGAAATTGAGTTTGGAGATTACTTAGATTTTGTGCCTGCACCTCAAAGCATAGAAGAGACGGTACTGCTATTAGAATTTATTACTTCTCTTTACGAAGAACTTAAAGACTTGCCAACTGACTGGACGGTAATTGGCTTAGAAAATTACGAAACAGAAATAACACAGTCCAATACGCTTATTGAGGAGAGCATATACTTAAAGGAAAGAGCTCTTTTTGGAATAATTGCATCTTGGCGCAGTGACTTTTTTGATATTATTTATTCTTATTATTACTACTACAGCGAGGACGGCGAAGCTGCTGTAAACGGTCTTTTATTAAAAAATACATACTTGCCCGGCTTGTTAGAAGACATGTATGTAAACGTAACAGATTCGATATATCAAATTGCCGTTATGACACTTGATCAAGAGTTTGATGCCACAAGGTTTATGTGGCATTACAGAAACGCACTTAACTTTAAAGAGAACATTATTAACAGCGAAAACGAGCTGTATATAGCGCTTTATGATTGTCTTACCTTCAGCGGTCTTTTGACGATAGACAACAAGCCTGTATCGGTAGCTTTTGAAGCGTTGCTTGCTTATTTAAAGACGGCAGAGTATGGATATCTTCACCTTAATGGTAGGTTGTTGTCTGATAAGGAGTTTGACAGCTTTTGGGAGGCTTACTTAATTATAGTAGATAAACTCTTTGACGAAGACGAGGACTTCAATCAAGCTTTAGAAAATCTTATGCAAACTTTTGTGAATTTGTCGCCGGCAAAACAGTACGGAGTTTTGGCATCGCTAAACACCTATTATATTAAATATAACACTCCGCAGTATTCGTTAGACTTTTCACAATATACCTATACGGTATTTGCTAATATGATAGCAAATCATTATAGAGAAGTATTACCTCCTGACGCTTTTGCGGTTTATCAAAAACTCTTGTTGGCGTTAGAAAGCTATGCCAAGTATCAAATGGGGCATAAGGAAGACAATGTAGATTTCTTAACCTTTATGGGCGAAGCTCTAAATTTATATGATGCATTGGAAGCTTCAGACAAAGAGACTTTTGATGGTAAATTAGCTTTCTTTTTTGAAAAGTACCAAGAAATTTACCATAGATACGACGACCCGCAAAATCCGTATAAGACTAATTTACTCGAATGGCAAGAGATTTTTGACGAATTGGCAAACACTCTCAGAAACGTTGATAGAGCCTACAAAATAGTTACGGATAAGGATAATCCTAATTATAACTATAACGGTGCGTTAATAGCTTCTTATCTCTACGCAGAAAGACTAGCTCAAGGGATAATAAATAATGCTCCTAAAAATATTGTAGAAGCATATTATTACGAAGGATATCGTCTTTTTGATAAAGACATGACATTGGAGTACGCGCTGTATCACGCTCGTAGTTATTATATTGACTTCTTGACAGAAACCAAATTAGATATATACGGCGAGACGACTTTACTTTTTGATATATTCTCTAAGGAGCTAGAATCCTTTATTGCAGATGCGGCTTATGTGATTTGGACGTATTTTGATTATGTAGAGTCACAAATAAACTTCGTTGATGTGCAAAGAGTAATTGATATTATGGCTTCTTTCCGTGCGCTTGACCCATTCAATCAAATACTGCTTACTGCGCTTATTGATATTCACGATGCAGAAGAAGATTATGGTATGTACTACAAGGGCATAAAAGCGTTTTTTGAAGAAGGATTAAGCGGAGAGGCATTAGGCGCCGCAAATGAGCTGCTAGCAGTGGAAGCGGCTTATATGAGTTATATAAACAGACCAAATAATGCTACGCTTTTAGAAGAGTTTAAAACCGCTATGGCAACTCTGATGAACAGCTACGGTGAGTTGGGCGAAGCGGGTGCGAGTCGGCTATTTGGATCAGCATGTTGTG
>CALLXO010000001.1 GCA_937875645.1 uncultured Clostridia bacterium | reverse complement strand
AAATAGAAGCGGCAAAGTTATTGGTGGAAAGGGCAACTGAAGCAAAAGAAATGCGGTTAAATACTCCTTCGCTTTATGCGGCGCAAGCAAAACTTTTTGCTGCTGAAACGGCAATGAATGTGACGACAAAATGCGTACAGTTTCATGGGGGATACGGTTATACGAGAGAATATCCTGTTGAACGTATGATGAGAGATGCTAAAATCACCGAAATATACGAGGGCACGAGTGAGGTTCAGCGTATGGTAATAAGCGGTGCGCTGTTGAAAAAGTAAGAGGATTATATGGATATAGTAGTATGTTTAAAACAAGTCCCTGATACGACGGATATAAAAGTTGACCCAATAACCAACACTTTAAAGCGAGAGGGCGTACCCAGCATAATGAACCCTGATGACAAAATGGCATTGGAGACGGCGTTAGCTTATAAAGACAAATACGGCGCAACAGTAAAGGTAATTTCTATGGGCCCTTTTCAGACGGAGTACATTTTGCGGGAGGCTTTGGCAATGGGTGCTCAACAAGCGTATTTGTTGACTGATCGTATGTTTGCAGGCAGCGACACTTTGGCTACAAGTATGATTTTGTCGGCGGCAATACAACAAATCAGTTTTGATATAGTGCTGACCGGCAGACAGACGGTGACACAGCACAAGTTGGTCCTCAGATTGCTAGCTTTTTAGGCTTGCCACAAATTACTTATTGCGTAAGTCTTGAACTTAACGGCGATGAATTTGTTTTGCGCCGTCAGCAAGAGGATAGGTATCAATTGTTAAGAGTCAAGCCGCCTTTTTTGGCGACAGTAATTAGCGGCAATAGTCAGCCTCGTTATATGAATGTAAAAGGCATTGTCAATCAGGAGAACATTGACGTACAAAAAATTACTTTTGAACATTTGCAGTTAGAAGCAGCTTCAATTGGACTTAAAGGGTCGCCGACAAAAGTAAAAACTACCTTTACCAAACAGCATAACAGCGACAGGGATTTAATAGAGTTGCCCGTTGCGGAAGCGGCAAATCTTATTGCGCAAAAGCTTAGCGAAAAGCATTACATTTAAGAGGTAATTATGTCAAAGGATATTTTTGTTATATGCGAACAAAGAGACAGTATTATAAAGGACGTTAGTTTTCAGTTGCTCGGTGCTGCTAAAAAGCTTGCGGAGGTTACCAAAAATCAAGTTTGCGCCGTGTTACTCGGCAGCGGAATAAAAAATCAAGCGGAAAAGCTTATAGGTTACGGCGCAGATGTTGTTTATGTCGTGGAGGACAAAAACCTTAGATATTATTTGACGGAGCAATATGCGCAGGCAACTTATCAGATAATAAAAGAGCATCAGCCGGAAATAGTTTTGTACGCAGCTACCAGCATAGGCAGAGACCTTGCGCCACGGTTATCTGCTATGCTTAAAACGGGACTGACTGCCGACTGTACAAAACTTGAAGTGGACGAAAAGGGCGTTTTGTATATGACGCGGCCTGCTTTTGGAGGAAATCTGTTTGCAACAATTATTTGCCCTGATCACAGACCGCAAATGTCTACAGTTAGGGAAGGGGTAATGAAAAAGCAAGAGTATGACAAAAACAGAAGGGGAGAAGTCAAAGAGGTAAAGATAAAATTTGACACCGCTAAATTTAGGGTTAATCTTGTTAAAGAGGTGATAGAAGAAACACATAAGGAAAATATTGAAGATGCGGAAATTTTAATAGCTTGTGGCAGAGGAGTAAAGGACGACCTAAAAAATATTAAGGAATTTGCGTCCAGCATCGGTGCACTCACTTGTAGCAGCCGTGCGCTTGTCGATACGGGTTTTATGCCCACTCAAAAGCAAGTGGGGCAGACAGGCAAAACGGTGAGACCGTCAGTTTATATAGCTTTGGGTATTTCTGGCGCAGTACAGCATTTAGCAGGCATGGAGGAGTCAGATTATATAATCGCCATAAACAACGATAAGGAAGCGCCAATATTTAAAGTTGCGCATTTAGGCATTGTAGCAGACGCAAAAGAAATTTTGCCGCATTTAAAGGAAGCTTTAATAAACATTAAACGCAATATTCAATCGAATTAGGAGAAAATATGGAAAACAGAGCAAATGTAGGTATAGTGGGTGTGGGTACTTATCTGCCGCAAAAAATAATGACCGCAAAGGAAATTTCGCAAGCAACAAAGGGTTATTGGACAGAAGAAGCGGTGATAAATAAATTGGGTATTGTTAAAAAATATCTCCCCGATACCTTTGACGGCACGCAGGAAATGGGCGCAAAAGCCGCTTTAAATTGTTTAAAAAATACAGGTTTTGATCCCAAAAAAATCGACGTTGTTTTATGCATAGGGGAGGAATGGAAAGAGTATCCGCTCACTACTTCGGCGTGTTATATTCAAGACATAATAGGCGCAACAAATGCATGGGCTATTGATGTTCAAAACCGTTGCTGTACTTGTGTTTCTGCTATGAAAATGGCAGCGGATATGCTTATTGCTGACAAAAACACTAACGCTATATTAATTTGCGGCGGCTACCGCAACGGCGACTTTGTCGATTATACTGACAAGAATATGAGCATGATGTACAATCTTTCCGCTGGCGGCGGCGCTTTAATTATGCAAAAAAATTACGGCAAAAATTTACTTTTAGGAAGCAAAATAATTTCTGACGGCAGTTTAGCACGTACGGCGGGCGTTGTAATCGGCGGCATAGCGCACCCCTTTAACAAGGACAATATAGAAGAAGGATATAAATCATTAAGGTTAATTGAACCGCAAAAAATGAAGGACAGGCTTAACGAAGTAAGCATGCCCAACTGGTACAAGTGCATAGACGACAGTTTATTTCAGGCAGGGCTAACTCGAAAAGATATTGGCTATCTTGACGTTTTGCATATGAAAAGAAGTGGACACAAAGGTTTAATAGCCGAATTAGGTGTTTCGCCTGAAAAAACAATTTATTTGGAAGAATACGGACATATAGGGCAAATTGACCAAATTTTATCTTTAGAATTAGGCTTGCAGCAAGGCAAGGTAAAGGAGGGGACAGTCGTATGTATGATTGCGGCGGGTATAGGTTACGTTTGGTCTGCTAATGTAATCAGGTGGGGATAATTATTATTGGAGCAAATATGATTTTACTTGAAACATTTATAAGTTCAATTCCATATGTGTGCGTTACTGTTTTGGCGACGTTTGCTATTACTTTGATTTTTAAAACCTCTGATACCGCAAACTTTGCTCAAGGCGTAATAGCTGCTTTCTCCAGTTTTATTGTTATTGATTTATTTAATCAGGCTGCTTTTCCGCTATATTTAGGATTACCGTTGGGGGTAATAATAGGTTTTATTGTCGGTTCGTTTATTGATGTTGTTATTTTTAGAAAGGGCAAAAACGTATACGCAATAGGCAAGCAAATTATAACAATGGGATTAGTATCGGTCTTTTACGGCATTACCTCTATCTTGTTTAAGAAAAAATTTATTAACGGTTTTTCCTTTAGAGGGTTTTCTGATAAGATAATGAAAGTCGGTGAAATTAGCATTCCTGTAAATTCGCTTTATTGCTTGGGGATAACCTTGGTAGTGCTATCCGTTGTTTTTTTAGGTTTGTATTTTACCAAATGGGGATTAGGTGTCAGAGCTACGGCAAGCAACGAAACAGTTGCCGATATGTTAGGCGTAAATACACGTGCCATAACGGCAATAAGCTGGGGTTTAGCTTGCGGAATAGCCGCTATTAGTGCAATGCTGTATGCAAGTGTAAGGGTAAACATCACCACTTTATTTATGGTTAATATTCAAGTGGACGCTTTTATGGCAAGTGTTTTAGGCGGCTTTGCCACCTTTTATGGACCAGTTATAGCCGCTGTCCTTGTACCGGTGTTTGCAAGATTGATAGGACTTTTGGCAATTTACCCACGTTTTTCCTTTATATCAGGTTGGGTAAACGTAATTGTTTACGTTATTATTTTACTGCTTATTTTGTTTAAACCGAAGGGTCTTTTTGACAAAATCGCAGTAAGAAAGGTATAACTATGCAGGATTTTTTAAAAAGAGATTATTTCAAAATAAACAAGCCATATACCCATGCCCGTCAAAAACGCAGAAAAAATTTAGCATTGCCTAATATTCAGTTTGCGCTCTTTGGTGTCGTGCTTTTGCTGTTGTTTATTGCTAAAATCCCCGGCATTGTGCCGACAGACATTATAACCACGCTTTTTAACGTGATAATGTATGCCATAATAGCGGTTGGTTTTTGTATGCTGTTAGGTTATGCGGGGTTAGCGTCATTAGGCACTGCCGGTTTTGTAGGTATTGGCATTTATTCTGCTTATTTTGTTATGGAAAGGTGGGGACTGACTTTTGGTATTGCGCTTGTTTTTGCCATTTTGATTGCAATAGGAATAGGCATAACGGTAGGCTTTATTTCTCTCAGAATAGAGGGCATTTATCTTGCTATTATTACGCTGGGAGTAAGCGAAATTTTGGCTTTTGCTTTTAAGGCTCTTGCTTCCAGTTTATCGCTGTCCGCAGCTAACCGCAAATTGTTTTTTATTAAATTAGGTATCACTAATATGCAGGGGGGGATTTTTATCATCGGTGTGTTGATACTTGTTGCCTTGCTTGTTATGTCCAGCAATCTAATTAACAGCCCCACAGGCAGAGCTATGATAGCCATGAAAAACAGCACCGCAGCGGCGCAGGCAATGGGAATAAGCCTTATGAAATACCGTCTTTTGGCATTTGTAATTTCTGTCATTTATGCCGCAATTGCCGGCGTAATTTATTTTTTATATATCGGCAGTTTTCAGGCGACAGATTTAATGCTTACTATCACCACATCCCTAAATATCTTGGGTGCGGTAATAATAGGGGGCGCAACCTCTCTTTGGGGCGCAGTTTTTGGCGTGTTTATTATTTACGGATTAAATACTATCCTTATGTCTTATGTTCCTTTTTTTCGTCAAAACGGCGATATGATGACTATAATAATTGGCTTATTGATAGTAATTATAGTAATGTTTTATGCCGGCGGTTTTAATCAGTTGATAAACAGCATTCGTTTTCGCATAGAAGCAAAAAAGAGTTTGGGGAGGCTATTGACTAATGACAAATAGTGCTCAACAAAAATGCAAAAAATATGACAGCCGTGCTAAGATTTTTAAGGAATATAAGGAAGTAAGGGCTTTACAAATAGAGGAGGAAAAACGCAAAAGAATAGAGGATTATAAGCAGGAATTGGATTATAAAGCAAAAAGAGAACTCTACCATTTAATGGAAAGGGAAGAGGTTTTTAATCAAGTAAATGACTCAATATATAAAAAAAAAGAAGAGCGGATATTATTAAAAAATAGACTTAACGTCCTCAAAGCGCAAAAACTTTCGGAAAAATATCAAATTGATCCGACAGAAAAAAACAATATTAAGTATAAGAATTTTTTAGAAAAAGCAAAGGCGGCGGATAAGCTGCGTAAAGAGTTGTTTGAACAATATAAGGAAAAAAGGCGCATTAAGTTTGATGCGTTAAAGACTGAAAGAAATTTAACAGAATCCTCAGATTACGATAATAAATTAAATGAGATTAAAGAAAAACATCAAGTTTTGCTGTCAGAATATGCTCAAAAATTGGAGGAGATTGACGAAAAAAAACAAAAAAAAGCAGCTATCAGTATTGAAAATAAAATAATATTCAATCGTAAAAAAGCCGAGCAATGTCATATCAAATATGATAAAAAGGAAAATATCGATAATAATTCCCTTTGTTTTATAAAAGAAGGTATTGTTTTAAGTGTAAAAAATCTCTCTATGCACTTTGGCGGACTAAAAGCGGTGGATGACTTATCTTTTGACGTAAGAAAAGGGGAAATTTTTGGCATAATAGGCCCCAACGGTGCCGGCAAAACGACAGTTTTTAATTGCATAACTCAGGTTTACAAAAGGACGGCAGGGCGCATATACTTTAAAACAAAGGAAGGAGAAACTATCTGTTTAAATGACGAAAAAGTTTTTGACGTCATTACCCGTGGCATTGTACGCACCTTTCAAAATGTCGAAGTAATAAAAGAGGTTTCTGTATTGGACAACCTTTTAATTGCCGCTCACCGTCAATTTTACAGCAGCTTGTTAGAGCAAGTTCTGCATTTACCTATATTGAAAATAGAAGAGGATATAATAAAAAACCGTGCATTGAAAGTCTTAGAGTTTATGGGCATAGC